>NZ_BAAAZP010000037.1:0-27456 GCF_039536965.1 Nonomuraea antimicrobica
GCGGGGGCTCAGGCTCAGCCGAAGGCGGCGTGGTAGGTGGCCGCCATGTCCTCGCCGCCGTGGCCCTGCGCCTCGGCGCGGCGGAGGCGTTCGCCCGCGGCGGCCGCCAGGTCCATCCTGACCCCGGCCGACTCGCCCGCCTGCGTGATCATCTGGGTGTCCAGCTCGGCGTTGTGCACCGAGAAGCTGGGCGTGAAGTCGTCCTCCAGGATGGCCCTCGCCTTGGCCTGGAAGTACGGCGAGTCCATCGGCCCGCCGGTGATGACCTGCCGCACCAGGTCGGGGTCGAGCCCGAGGCCCTTGGCCAGGGAGAGCGCCTCGGCCACGGCCGCGGTCGTCGTGATGCTGTAGCTGACCGCGGCCATCTTGAGCCGGGTGCCGGCGCCGTCCGTGCCGTTGTCGCCGACCCAGAGCGTGTGCTCGCCGAGCACGGAGAAGACCGGATCCAGCGCCTGCCTGGCCGCCCGCGGGCCGGAGGCGAGGATGACCAGCATGCCCTGCTCGGCCGGCTGGCGGGTGCCCTGCACTGGGGCGTCCACGAAGGTCGGGCCGCACTCGGCGGCCAGCGCGGCCAGCCGCCCGACCGCCGCGACGCTGACCGTGCTCATCTGCGCCCACACCTGCCCCGACCTGAGCGCCGGCCTGGCGGCCGTCATGGCGTCGAGCACGGCGTCGCCGTCGCTCAGCATCGTGATGATCACGTCGGCGTCCTCGACCGCCTCGGCCGGTGAGCCGGCGACCACCGCGCCGTCCGCCTCCAGGGGCAGGGCCTTCTCCCTGGTGCGGTTCCACGCCTTGACCCGTATGCCGGACATGACCAGATTGCGGGCCATGGGCAAGCCCATCAGCCCGGTCCCGAGGACTGCGACAGTAACCATGTCATCACCATACGTATACAGGCGTGGGTGGTCGCAGGCGGGGGCGTACCTGGTGTGTGAGGATTGTCCCCATGGGACCCTCCGCGATCATCGCCGTACGCCACGGGGAGAGCGAGGCCAACCTCGCCCATCGGCAGGCCGGCTCGGCGCCGCTGGTCTACGAGCGCGGCGACCACGAGGTGACGCTGACGGAGCTGGGCCGCACACAGGCCGGGGCGCTCGGGCGGCACCTGGCGGCCATACCCGCCGCGCAGGCGCCCGAGCAGGTGTGGTGCTCGCCCTACCTGCGCGCGCTCGACACGTGGAAGATCGCCCAGGAGGCGTGGGGCGCCGCCCCGCTGCCCGTCACGGTGGACGAGCGGCTCAGAGACCAGGAGGCGGGGGCGTTCGCGCGCCTCAACCTGGCCGCGATCCGCGAGCGGCACCCCGCGGAGCTGGCCAGGCGGGAGGCCGAGGGCGCCTACGCCTACCGTCCGCCCGGCGGCGAGTCGCTCACCGACGTCGTGGCCAGGCTGCGCGGCTTCCTGGGTGACCTGCGCGAGCGCGCGGCCGGGCGCCGGGTGCTTGTCGTGGCCCACGACTCGGTGGTGCTGGGGTTGCGGCACGTCATCGCGGGCGGGCCGGACGACGAGCCTTCTGCCGTGCTGAGGTTCGCGCCGGTGCTGAACGCCTCGGTGTCGTGGTGGCGCGGTGGAGGCGCCGGGTTCGAGCTGGTCCACTTCAACGACGTCGCGCACCTCACGTCCTGACGATCACGTCCTGACGACGAGGTCGGCGCGCTCACGGGTGCGGTCGCCGTCGAACCACGCCCGCTCGGCCGCGAACCACTCGCGCCACGTCGGCTCCAGCTCGGGCCCGTCGCGCTCCAGCACGCGGCGCAGCCGCACCGGCTCGGCGGCCTCCATCCAGACGGTGTAGGCCAGCAGCCCCGCCACCGAGGCCCGCGCCGTGCCGACGCCCTCGATCACCAGGACCGGGGCCGGGGGCACCGCCACCCGCTCGGCGTACGCGCCGCGGACCCAGTCGTACCTGCGGAATCCGCCCGCGAGCCCCTGCTGAAGAGGCCGCAGCACCTGTGACTCCAGCGCGTGGAACCAGCCGCCGGGCCCCTCCTCCCACGGCACGGGGAAGTCGTCGCTGTGGATCACCTGGCAGCCCAGCTCCGCCGCCAGCCCTCGCGCGAACGTCGTCTTGCCCGACCCAGCGGGCCCGTCGACGGCCACCAGGCGCACCGGACCGCAGGAAGGCCGCAGGTTCGTGATGCGCGCGGCCAGTTCGTTCACCGGACCCAGGGTAGATGACGGAGGGTGGACGCCTGAGAGAATGTTCTTTCACCCCGAACGCACGTGGGAGGTTTGGATCTTGCTCGGACCCCTCGGTGACATCGTCGTGCTCGATCTGTCCAGGGCCCTGGCGGGGCCGCACGCCGCACAGTTGCTCGGTGACCTGGGCGCTCGGGTCATCAAGGTCGAGCATCCGGACGGGGGCGACGAATCGCGCGGCTGGGGGCCGCCGTTCGTCGGGCCGAATCACGATATTTCGACCTACTTCCTGGCAGCGAACCGCAACAAGCAGTCCATCGCCGTCGATCTCAAGTCCGCCGAGGGCAAACAGCTCATCGAGCGGCTCGTCCGCCAGTGCGACGTCCTGATCGAGAACTTCCGCACCGGCGTGCTCGACCGCCTCGGCTTCCCCGTCGAGCGCCTGCACGAGCTCAACCCCCGGCTGGTCATCCTGTCGATCACCGGCTTCGGCCACGACGGGCCCGAAGGGGGCCGTCCCGGCTACGACCAGATCGCCCAGGGCGAGGCCGGGCTCATGTCGCTGACCGGCCCCTCGCCCGACGAGCCGTACCGCGTCGGCGCCTCCATCGCCGACCTGCTGGCCGGCATCCACGGCGCGTACGGCGTGGCCGCGGCCCTCTACGAGCGCGAGCGCACCGGCGCGGGCCGGGTCGTACGCACCTCGCTGCTGGCCGCCGTCACCGGCGTGCACTCCTACCACGGCACCGCCTGGACGGTCGGCGGCAAGGTCCCCGTCGCGGGCGGCAACCACCACGCCTCCATCGCCCCCTACGGCGCCTTCCACTGCGCCGACGGCATGCTGCAGATCGCCGCGGCCAACGAGGGGCAGTGGCGCAAGGTCGCCGCGCTGCTCGGCCTCGACCCCGACGCGCCCCACTACGCGACCAACCGCGACCGGTTCGCCCACCGCGACGAGCTGATCGCCGACATGGAGAAGGCGCTGGCCGCCCACGACCGCGCCCACTGGCTGGCCCTGCTGGGCGCGGCGGGCGTGCCCGCGGGCGCGATCAGGTCGCTCGACGAGGTCTACGCCTGGGAGCAGACCCGTTCGCAGGGCCTGGTCGTCCAGGTGGAGCACCCGGTGCTCGGCACGATCGAGCTTCCCGGGCCGCCGCTGCGCTTCGACGGGCTGACCGGGGTCGAGCACACGGCGCCGCCCATGCTCGGCCAGGACGGCGACGCCGTGCTCGCCTGGCTGGCGGAGCGGGAAAGATGATCGCGACAGGGTGGCACCGGCCGGGGCGCTCGTGCGTCAACAATGCAACGTGGCTGACCTCTAGGGAGCGATAGTGAGCCGTCCGGACGCGCGCACACTGATCGAAACGATCCTCGACCGAGGGTCGTGGAAGTCGTGGGACGCGCCGCCCGCCGATCCGGCCGAGCCCGGCTCCTCCTACGCCGACGAGCTGGCCGCGGCCCGCGTGAAGTCGGGCTACGACGAGGCCGTGATCACCGGTGAGGGCCTGCTCGACGGCCGCAGGGTGGCCGTCGCGGCGTGCGAGTTCTCGTTCATGGCGGGCTCGATCGGGGTGGTGGCGGCCGAGCGGCTCACGGCCGCCGTCGAACGCGCCACCCGCGAACGGCTCCCGCTGCTGGCCGCCCCCGCCTCGGGCGGCACGCGCATGCAGGAGGGGGCGCTCGCGTTCGTCCAGATGGTGAAGATCACCGTGGCGATCCAGGCGCACCGGGCCGTCGGCCTGCCTTACCTGGTCTACCTGCGGCATCCGACGACCGGCGGGGTGTTCGCGTCGTGGGGGTCGCTGGGGCACGTCACGGCGGCCGAGCCGGGGGCGCTGATCGGGTTCCTGGGGCCGCGGGTGTTCGAGTCGCTGCACGGCTACCCGTTCCCCGAAGGCGTGCAGGTCGCCGAGAACCTGCACCGCAAGGGCCTGCTCGACGCGGTCGTCCCGGCGGAGGAGGCGCGGGGGTTCGCCATCGGGGCGCTGACCGTACTGGCCGCCGACCGCTCCGCCATCGTGGCCGGCGAGCCTCCGGAGGAGGACCTGCGGCCGGTGGAGGCGTGGGAGGCGATCACCCGTTCCCGCCGCGACGACCGGCCCGGCGTACGCGCGCTGCTCAAGCTCGCCGCCTCCGACGTCACCCCGCTCAGCGGCACCGGGCAGGGCGTGAACGAGCCGGGGCTGCTGCTGGCCCTGGCCAGGTTCGGCACCGCGCCCGCGG
Organism: Nonomuraea antimicrobica; assembly: GCF_039536965.1. Lineage (NCBI taxonomy): Bacteria > Bacillati > Actinomycetota > Actinomycetes > Streptosporangiales > Streptosporangiaceae > Nonomuraea > Nonomuraea antimicrobica. The sequence goes on from NZ_BAAAZP010000037.1 coordinate 4,364, forward strand.
TGGTGCTCGGCCAGGACCGGCGGCTCCAGCGCGCCCACTCCCCGCTCGGCCCGGCCGGGCTGCGGGTCGCCAGGCGCGGCATGCGGCTGGCCGCCGAGCTGGGCCTGCCGCTGGTCACCGTGGTCGACACGGCGGGCGCCGACCTGTCGAAGGCGGCCGAGGAGGGCGGGCTGGCCGCGGAGATCGCCCGGTGCCTGGCCGAACTGGTCATGCTCGACGCGCCGACCGTCTGCCTGCTGCTCGGCGAGGGCGCGGGCGGGGCGGCACTGGCCCTGCTGCCCGCCGACCGGGTGCTCTGCGCGCAGCACGCCTGGCTGTCGCCGCTGCCGCCCGAGGGGGCCTCCGCCATCCTCTACCGCTCGGTCGACTTCGCCCCCGAGATCGCCCAGGCCCAGCGCATCCGCGCCACCGACCTGCGCCACGACGGCGTCGTCGACCGGGTCATCCCCGAGCTGCCCGACGCCGCCTACGAGCCCAGGCAGTTCTGCGAACGCGTGGGGCGGGCCCTGGAGTACGAGATCGCGGGGCTGCTGAAGGTGAGCCCGGCAGACCGTTTCGCGGCCCGCCAGGCCCGTTTCCGCAACCTCGGCTAGTGCTCCGGCGACGCCCAGGCAGGCCGCCGGAGCACCGGCTCGGCGGGCCTGGCTAGGAGATGCCCTTCTCCGGTGTGGACCACAGCTTCTTGCCCTCGGCGTCGTACCCGATGGCGGTCGTGCCGGAGGCGAACCGGGCGCCTTCTGGCAGAGGCAGCGCGAACAACGCCACGTCCTGCCCGAACCGGTCGGGTACGGCCTCGGCCGTCGCGGTGAGCCCGTTCGAGGAGTGCAGCTCGACCTTGGCCGTGTCCGCGGAGGCGTAGCCGTACCAGGCGGTGTCGCCGTAGGTCCAGTACACCGGCCTGTCGGAGGTGAGCAGGTCGCTCAGCTTCTCGCCGGGCAGCGGTCCCGGCAGCCCGGGGGCGGGTGCGCCGTTCTCGAAGAAGGCCAGGCAGCTCGGCGCGACCACGAGCGCGGTCACGCCCGCGGGAAGGGCCTGGCGGTCGGCCTCGGTCCCCGCGGCCTTTCGCGCGCAGGACGGGTCCGTCTGCGGATGCCGGTCGATCCGGCCGTCCTTCGTCTTCACCGTGAGTGCCGCCAGCGCCACGTCACCGGCCGGGATCGTGACGTGCCAGATCGGGGCCGGAGTGTCCTTGCCGCGCAGGAAGGCGGCGTCGAGCCGGCGCCCGTCGGAGAGCACCGCGGTCACCGACTCCCACGCCTTGCCGACGACTCCGAGGTAGGTGGTGGAGCCCGGCTCAGGCAGGTACTTGACCGCCTTCAGCGGGAACATCTCGCCTTCGGTGGAGCCCGCGCAGCTTGAGGTGCCGTAGGGACTCACGCCGCCTGACTGACAGAGCGTCGTCATGCCCTGCGACGTTCCGCCGAACCAGACCCGCAGCTCGCCCGGCAGCGTCATCACCTCTCCGACGGCGGGGACGTCGTCCATGAGGCTCCGGCCCGTGCCGTCGTGGCTCCAGACCTCCGCACCCGAGGAGTCATAGGCGACGACGCGGTGGCCGCGACCCGGGTCGCTCGCCGGGTTCATCGCGGAGAAGAGCGTCACGCCCAGGCCCCACGGATCGGGGCGGGTCGCGGCGTCCACCTTGGTCCCGTCGGCGAAGGTGAACTCGACCCTGGCGACGTCCTCGCGGGCGAGGCCCGAGACCGTGTTCTCCTCCACGTACGCCGCCACCGCCTGCTCCTGCAGCTTGGACGGCGTCATCGTCAGCACCGCGCCGTGCCGGGTCCAGACCACCTCCGTGCCCTGGTCGGTCCGGTGCGGTCGCGCGGTGACGCCCGCGGGCAGCTCCACAGAGGCGCCGACGGCGACGCCCCGCTGCTGCTCCTTCAGCACGTCGCGCGACGCGCGGCCCAGAGCCCTGCCCTGGTCGTCCGTCAGCTCGATCGCGGACATGTCGTGCCGGGCCGGATAGGTCACCGTCCACACCCGGTACGACGCCCCCGACGGCCGCAGCACCGTGCCGGGGAACCGCTGCCCGTCCGCCGTGACACCGGTGACGCCACCGACGTCCTGCGTCGCGATCCCCCAGTCCAGTGCGGTCTCCGCCCCGTCCCGCAGGGTGCTGCCGACGAACCGGGTCGGCTTGTCCTGCTCCTCGTCCACGGAGACGCAGCCTCCCTCGGGCGGCGCGTCGGCCCGCTCCGCGACGAAGCACAGCTCGGGATAGCCCAGCTTCGCCTTGGCGAACCAGAGCCGCAGCGACTTGCCCTCCGTGGGGTTGTCCACGGTCACCGTCTCGCCCTCGGGTGTCCTGTCCCGCATGAGAGCCTGGTAGAGGGTGTCGGCGTCGACCGCGGTGTTCCCGCCCGGGCCCCCGCTGAGCAGGACGGGAACGAACACGGCCAGCAGGACCACCGGCAGCGCGGCCACCAGCGCGCGGATGGCGCGGCGGCGTCCCGGGCGGCGCTCGCGCATGCGGGCCCAGGCGTCCGGGCTGGTCTCGAAACTCTGCGCGCGGGCGTCGAACGCGGCCCGCAGGCGCTCTTCCAGCTCGTTCATCGATCCTCCTCCTTCAGGGCCTTGCCCAGGGTCGCCAGGGCCCTGCTGGTGTGGGTCTTCACCGATCCCGGTGTGACGCCCATGGCGTCGGCGATCTCGCGTTCCGACAGGTCCAGCCAGTAGCGCAGGACGAGGGCCTCGCGCTGGCGGCGCGGCAGCCGGTCCACGGCCGAAAGCAGCTCGCGGTGCTTCTCGGAGACGAGCACGATGTGCTCGCTGCTGTGCGCGGGATCGGGCGGGTCGGGGCGGCGCAGCCGTACGAGGCGGAGGTGGCGCAGCCGGTTACGGGTCAGGTTGCAGACGGTCGCGCGCAGGTAGGACAGGGCGGCCCCGTCGTCGCGCAACCGTCTGGTGTGCAGCCGGGAGAACGCCTCCTGGGCGATGTCCTCGGGGTCGTCCGCGCCGAGCAGCCCGGCCAGGCGTACCAGGGAGTGGTAGTGGGCCGCGAACAACTCGGCGAACGACGGCTGCGTCATGGTCGCAGTTTCGATCACACCTCAGAGACACCCGGAACGGCCGCCGGTTGACCGGGCGGCCGAAATCCCTGTTACGGGACGGGAACGCGTTCGACGCGGATGGAGAAGACCTCTTCGCGCGGCACCACGACCTCGTAGGCGCCATGGTCGACCATCCAGTAGCCGAGCGCCTCGGCCTTCATCCCGCTGTGCCCGGTGTAGGCGATGTGCAGCCCGTCGTCGTCCTCGTCGAGCACGATGCACGGCTCGCCGCCGAACGCGCCCACCGTGCGGACCAGCACCAGCCACTCCACCTGCGACCTCGGCACGACCCGCCGCCAGTAGCCGGAGGCGGCCTCGAACCCGTCGAGCTCGCTCTCGCTGAACAGCACCACCTGGTCGCTGTCGGGGCCGAGCGCGGCGGGCAGGGTGCGCTCACCGTAGCGGGCCACGAAGCCGGAGGCGACCGGTGTGATCTCGTCGCTCATGCGGCGGGCCGCCAGGTCAGCCCGTCGTAGTCGGCGAAGCGCCGCTCGCCCTCGGCGGTGACGTGGACGATCTCCGCCCCGGCCGGGATCGGCATCGGCACGGTGTGGAACTGCGGCACCACGTGCTCCGACGACGTGGTGAACCCGTTGCCCGCGAACGGCGGCGCGTCGCTCCAGTCGCCCCCCATGTGCGGCCCGTAGGGCACCGCGTAGGTGTCGACGTCGCGGGCGTGCCAGCGCATGACATAGAGCTCGGGCACCTCGGCGAACAGCTCCGATCCGTCGAAGGAGAGGTCGAGACCCCAGTAGAGCGCCTCGGGGGTGGTCAGCCTGACGCAGTCTTGCACGCGGTAGACGTAGCCCGAGACGACCGTGCGCTTGCCCGACAGGTATGGCACGAGCAGACGCGGCGGGATGACCTTCTGCATCTGCGTTCCGCTCACGGTACTACTTTACGATCGCTTGACCCCCGGATGGACCGGGCCAGACTACAGCACCCGGTGTTCGAGACACGGGAGGGTGGCCCTGGCCGCCGCCGTCCACTCGTGGTCGACCTCGACGACCTGGACGCCGGGGGCGGTGCCCAGGTCGGTACGGACCACGCCGAGCGGGTCGACCAGCATGCTGCGGCCCACGCCGTACCCGTCGGACGACTCGGCCGGGTTGGGCGCCTGGCCGACGGCCGCGGTCCACATGGTGTTCTCCAGCGCCCGCGCCCTGACCAGGGTCACCCAGTGGTCCTCCTTGAGCGGGCCCGACCCCCAGGCCGCGATCACCGCGAACAGCTCGGCGCCCCGGTCGACCAGCGCCCTGGCCAGCTCGGGGAAGCGCACGTCGTAGCAGGTGATCAGGCCGATCCTGAGCCCGGCCAGCTCGACCACGACCGGCTCGGCGCCGGGCGCGACCAGGTCGGACTCCTTCGCGCCGAAGGAGTCGAACAGGTGGATCTTCCGGTACGCCGCCCGCACCGCGCCCTCGGCGTCGATGGCCACGGCCGTGTTGTGCACGCGGTCGCCGCCGGTCTCGAACACCCCCGCGATCACCGCCAGCCCGTGCTCGCGGGCCGAGTCGGCCAGCCCGGACACGAACGGCCCGTCGAGCGGCTCGGCCAGGCCCGTGATGCGGCGGCCGTAGCGGGTGAGCGTGGCCTCAGGGAAGATCGCCAGGTCGGCGCCTTCGGCCGCGGCAAGCGCTTCCCTGGCCCTCTTGAGGTTGGTCGTCGGGTCAGGGGACACCGGGATCTGGCAGAGGGCGATTGTGGTCACGGCCAGACTCTAGCCGGTTGGGCACCAGTCGAAACCGGGTCAGGCATCGCCAGGTCCACTCGAGGGGGCCGTACTGGTAGCGGGCCAGCCACCATCGGCCGAACCGCGCCTGCGCGACCAGGGTGAGCGCCGTCAGCCCCACCACCGACCACCGGGTCGGGTCGGCGTCGAGCAGCGGCAGGGCGAGCACGATCAGCGCGGTGCCGGAGACGTAGTTGGTCAGCGCCATCTTCCCCAGCGGCTCCAGCACCGCCGACAGGCGCGGGCGCAGCACGAGCAGCAGGCCCAGCGCGAACGCCGCCGCGCCGGTCAGCGCCGCCACGGCCCCGACGGTCTTGTTGCCCGTGCCGATCCCGGCGGCGGTCAGCAGCACGGTGGCCAGCGCGCTGGCCGCGAACCCGGGCAGCAGCAGCGTCCGCGACGGCCGGAGCTGCCACAGCCCCATGCCGACCAGGAACAGCCCGGGGATCAGCAGCACCCCACCGCCCACCTGCGGCAGCAGCGCCCACGCGATCGCCACCAGCCCCAGCAGCAACACGGGCAGGCCCGCGGCCAGGAACGTGGCGGGCAGCAGCACCACCGCCCCGTAGAAGGCGTAGTCGGTCAGCACCTCGCCCTCGTAGAACTGGTGCTGGACGACCCCGAAGCAGAACAGCCAGAACAGCCTGCACAGCAGCGCCCAGCGGCTGTTGCCGCGCAGGAACAGCAGGAAGCTGATGCCGAACAGCATCGAGAAGATCGGGTAGAACCGGCCCTGGAAGATCGTCTCCATCGGCCAGTCGAGCGCGGCGCGGACCGGCTTGTCGGTGTGCTGCCACGTGTTGACCAGCATGATGCCGCCCACCGCGAAGCCGCGTAGGGCGTCGAGTTCACGAATGCGCGTCACAGGACCCAGGCCATCCACCATATGAGGAATCCGGCACCGATGACGGCGGCCGCGATCTGGGGCGGGCGGCGTTCGCGGATCAGCGCCGCGCCGCTCAGCACCACGGAGGCGACGGCGAGCCAGGTGTACAGCCCCGTCGTACGGGGGAGCCCGACGGCCAGGGCGCTCTCGTTGGCGTTCGCCATCGTGACGACCGACTCCGCCACCAGCCAGGCGAAGGCCACGCCCGCCAGCCCGCCGAACGCCGGCAGCGCCCTGCCCTTCAGCGCCGCGGGGACGAACTGCACCAGGGAGGCCAGCGCGAACAGGGCGAAGGGCGCGGCCAGCCACGGAGCCAGTGAGATCTGGTAGGGCGCGGCGCTCACGTGCACGTCGTTCGCCTGGAAGCCGGCCGGGACGCGCCGGTCGAGGCAGGGCCTGACGAACTGGCTCGCGGGGTCGCCGACGAAGTCCACGATCTGCTCCCTGGCGCAGCCGCTGGCCAGGAAGACGGCGTGCGACATGCGGGGGTACTCGCGGAAGCGCTCGGCGGGCAGGGCCGCGGCGGCGGCCTCGGCGGTCCTCGGGGGCGTCGTGGGGTCGTACTGGCCGCCGACGACGTGGACGGGGGCCGTGGTGGTGGCGTTCACGGGCGCGGACTTGGGGAGTCGCCAGGCGTCACACACCGCTTTGTCGCTGTTTACGGTGAAAAGTCGGGACTTGGTGGTGAAGGTGTTGAACGGGACCTCGTCCTGGCACTGCACCGCGTGATACAGCCCGAACTCGTGCGAGACCAGCCCCTCGCCCACCGCGTCGGCCAGCGGGCGCAGCAGCTCGTCGTGCCCCTCGGCCAGCGCGCTCACCAGCGCCGGGGCCACCGCCGCCACTTCGGCGTCGTGCAGCGCCTCCGCCAGGATCGTGGCCACGTCGTCACCGCTCATCCGGGCCGTGAACTCCCTGCCGAGCAGCGGATCGAGCGTCGGCACGAGGGCGGGGGAGCGGTTGAGCCGCGCGATCATGGCCTCGAAGCGGTCTCTCACGCCCAGCTCGGCCATCGCGTCGCCCAGGTTCCGGTCGGCGTCGTCGTACCAGGCGACGCTCTCGGGCAGGTAGGAGTCGAGCACCACCGACCGCACGGCGCCGGGGTCGGCCGCGGCCACGTCCATCATGACCCTGGTGGAGTAGCTCACGCCGAACAGGTTCCACCTCGTGTACCCGAGTTCGCGCCGTAACGCGACCACGTCGGCCGCGATCTCCTTCGTGTGGTACCCCCGCAGGTCGACGCCCTGTTCCCGGAGCCGCGCGCGGCACCGCGCCGCCGCCGCGCCGACGTCGGCGCGCGGCCGGCGCAACTGCCCGAGCAGCGCCTGCGCGGTCTCCGGGCAGGCCAGCGACGGCTGTGAGTACCTGCTCCCGCGCTGCTCGACCGTCACCACGTCGCGGTCGGGGAACATCTGGCTCAGGAACCCCATGAGCTGCATCGACGCCGAGCCGGGGCCGCCGCTCATGTAGACGATCGGGTCGGGCCGGCGGCCGGGCGCGGACGACGCGCGCACGGCGTAGCCGACCTTGATCGTCCGCCCGGGGGCGTCCCTGCGCTCGGGGACCTCCAGGAAGCCGCAGGTCGTGCCGGCGGGCACGGGCACGGGACAGGGTCCGGGGGCGCCCACGGCCGGGGTGACGACGGGAGACGCGGACAGGGCGAGGGCGAGCACGACCCGAGTGATCACGGCACGAGACTAATAGTCTGGAGCCGTGACCGAACCACTTGTCAGCAGGATGCGCGCCTTCGGTACGACGATCTTCGCGGAGATGAGCGCGCTGGCCGTCCAGACCGGATCGATCAACCTGGGCCAGGGCTTCCCCGACACCGACGGGCCGGCGGCCATGCTCGACCGCGCGGTCCAGGCCATCGGCGCGGGCGCGAACCAGTACCCGCCCGGCCCCGGGGTCCTGGAGCTGCGGCAGGCGGTGTCGGAGCACCGGGCGGCCCACTACGGACTCTCCTACGACCCGGTCGGCGAGATCCTGGTCACCGTGGGCGCCACCGAGGCGGTGGCGGCGAGCGTGCTCGCGCTGTGCGAGCCCGGCGACGAGGTCATCGCGTTCGAGCCCTACTACGACTCCTACGCCGCCTCCATCGCCCTGGCCCAGGCCCGGCTGGTGGCCGTCACGCTGCGGCCGGTCGAGGGCCGCTTCACCTTCGACCCCGACGAGCTGCGCGCCGCCATCACCCCCCGCACCCGCGCCATCCTGGTCAACTCCCCGCACAACCCGACCGGGACGGTGTTCAACCGCGCCGAGCTGACCGTCATCGCGGAGCTGTGCCAGGAGCACGGGCTGACCGCGATCACCGACGAGGTGTACGAGCACCTGACGTTCGACGGCGTCGAGCACATCCCCATGGCCACGCTGCCCGGGATGCGGTCGCGCACGGTCATGATCTCCTCGGCGGGCAAGACGTTCTCCGTCACCGGCTGGAAGACCGGCTGGGTGTGCGCGCCGCCGGAGCTGGTCGCGGCGGTCTCGACGGTCAAGCAGTTCCTCACGTTCACGGCGGCGGCGCCGTGGCAGCTCGCGGTGGCGTACGGGCTGCGGCACGAGATGGAGTGGGTGACCGCGCTGGGAGCGGGCCTTCAGGACAAACGGGACCGGCTGATGGAAGGGCTGACCGCGGCGGGCTTCTCGGTGCTGCGGCCGTCGGGCACGTACTTCGTGCAGACCGACATCCGTCCACTCGGGTTCTCCGACGGGCTGGAGCTGGCGCGGCGGCTGCCCGAGCTGGCCGGGGTGGTGGCCATCCCGACCCAGGTGTTCTACGACCACGAGGAGCGGGGGCGGCACTTCGTCCGGTTCGCGTTCTGCAAGAAGGAGGAGGTCATCGACGAGGCGGTGACCCGGCTGAAGCGGCTCTCCGCCTGACCGGCGTCAGTTCCGCCGCGTGATTTGGTGGTCCGCGTCGGCGCCGGTCTCGTCCAGCGGGGTCAGCGCCGCCGTGGCCTCCGCGTGTTCCATGCCCGTCGCCTGCAGCAGGTCCACCACCACCGACCGGAGCTGCGCGATGATGACGTGGGCGGAGAAGCCCAGGCCCTCGGGGCGTTCGCGGGCCGCCACCGCGAGCAGGGCCTGGCGGGCCAGCGTGGGCTCGCGGCCGGCGCCGAGCTCCAGTTGCAGCAGCAGGGCGGCCTCCGAGACCTCGCGCATCGCCTCGGCCAGCGCGGCAGGGGGCGGGCTGGCCTCGCCGAGCGAGGCGAGCGTGCGGCGGCTCAGCACGCGGGCGTTGCGCAGGGCCAGGTCCACCGGCACGGCGGCGGTCTCGTAGCGGGCCAGGCGGGCGCGCCGGTGCCAGTGCAGCGGCGAGATCATGGTGATCTCCTTGCTGGTCTCCAGCGCCGCCTCGAACTCCTCCACGGCCGCCTGCGTCGTACGCGCCTCCTCCAGCGCCTCGGCCGCCAAGTCCACGTCGCGCTTCTCGATCGCCTCCGCCGCCCGCTCCAGCACCGTGGACAGCGCGTCGAGCACCCCGGACAGGTGCTTGGCCGCGATCGTGAACGGGCTCGCCGGCAGCAGCGCCACCGCCGCGATCCCGATGACGCCGCCCGTGAGGGCGTCGGCCATCCGGTCCAGGCCGCCGGCGCCCTCGCCCGGCACCAGCGTGGCCACCAGCACGGCCGACGAACCCGCCTGCGCGACGAACAGCGCGCCGCTGTTGAGCAGCGCCGCCACCGTCATGGCCAGCCCGACCACCAGCGCGAGCTGCCAGCCGCCCGAGCCGATCCAGGCCACCAGCAGGTCGCCCACCCCGACGCCGAGGCTGACCCCGACGACCAGCTCGACGACCCTGCGCAGCCGCTGCCCGAGCCCGACGCCCACGCAGATCAGCACGGAGATGGGGGCGAAGAACGGGCTGGGGTGGCCGAGCAGCTCGACGGCGGCGGTCCAGGCCAGGGCCGAGCCGACCGCGCACTGCGCGATGGAGGGCGCGATCAGGCCGAACGTGCCCAGTCGTTCCTTCACGAGATCGCCGAGCCTGGTGCGCACGCCTCCAACGATGGCGGATCTTTATGACATTGGGGTCACGTTTGCCCCGGCGAAGCCCTTTTCGTGTGGGTGCCGCGCCGCGGGGCGGGCGTCAGGAGTGAGAAGCGTCGAGGAACGCGTCCACCGCGTCGAGGAACTCCTTGCGGGCCTCCACGTGGACGAGGTGCCCGGCCTCGATCCTGACCAGGGCCGCCCCGGGGATCCGCGCCGCCACGTCCGGGTCGAACGGGCTCCGCGTCCCCGACACCACCAGCGTGGGCGCCGAGATCCCGGCGAGCCCCTTCGCCCACGCGGGGTCCGGGGTGACGAGCTGCCGCTCGGTGTCGTGCATCATCCGCCAGTCGAACCCGGTGGACCCGTCCTCCACGATCGGCGGCCGGTCGGTGAGCTGGCGCCCGGGGGGCGGGTCTTCCAGGACGAGCCGCCCGACGAGGTCGGGACGGGCGACGGCCAGCAGGCACGCGACCACGGCGCCGAGGGAGTGCGCCACCACCGTGAGCCGGTCGACGCCCAGGTGGTCGAGCAGCGCGGCGACGTCCTCGGCCATGTCGTGCATGTCGTACGAGCCCGGATAGTCGCTGGCCCCGTGGCCCCGCAGGTCGGGCGCGAACACGTGGAAGCGCCGCGCGAAGTGCTGGGTGAAGCCGTTCCAGTCGTTGTGGTTCGCGGTGCGGCCGTGCAGCAGGAGGAGCGGGGGAGCGGCCGTGTCGCCTTCCTCGCGGAAGACGAGCTTGATCCCGTTGGCGTGTGCTTCGTGAATCACGGTGCGACCCTACTCCCAGGCGCTCGGCGGACCTTGACATCACCCCCGGCCTTCATGGGCACACATTGACCATGAACCCCGCTGACCGGCTCGGTAGCGTCATCGGGGAACCGCCGCAGGAGGAGGCCACCCGCATGCCCGAACCGATCGAAGTGCGCAAAGTTCCGATCGAGAGCGTCACCGACGCCTCCGGGCTGTCCCGGCTCATCGCCGACGGGGTGATCGAGGCCGAGCGGGTGCTCGCCGTCGTCGGCAAGACCGAGGGCAACGGCGGCGTCAACGACTACACGCGCATCCTCGCCGACCGCGCCTTCCGCGAGGTGCTGGCCGAGCACGGCCATCCGGCGCCCGAGACCGTGCCGCTGGTGTGGTCGGGCGGCACCGACGGCATCCTCAGCCCGCACGCCACCATCTTCGCCACCACCGCCGACGCCCCCGCCTCCGACGAGCCGCGGCTGTCGGTCGGGGTGGCGATGAGCGAGGTCATCCTGCCCGAGGACATCGGCCGCCCGGCCATGGTGGAGAAGGTCGCCGCCGGGGTGCGCGAGGCCATGAAGATCGCCGGCATCGACGACCCGCGCGACGTGCACTACGTACAGACCAAGACGCCGCTGCTCACCCTGGCCACCATCACCGACGCCAAGAGCCGCGGCCAGGACACCGCGATCGAGGAGACCGGCCCCTCCATGGACCTGTCCAACTCCACCACCGCCCTCGGCATCGCCGTCGCCCTCGGCGAGATCGAGATGCCGGACGCCGGCCAGATCCACAAGGACCTGTCGCTGTACTCGTCGGTGGCCTCCTGCTCGTCCGGCGTGGAGCTGGACCGGGCGCAGATCGTGCTGGTCGGCAACGTGCGCGGGATCGGCGGGCGCTACCGCATCGGTCACAGCGTCATGAAGGACGCACTCGACGCCGACGGCATCTGGGAGGCCATCAGGGACTCAGGTCTGGCCCTGCCCGACCGTCCGCACCCGTCCGACCTCGGGGGGCGGCTGGTGAACGTCTTCATGAAGTGCGAGGCCGACCCGTCGGGACGCGTACGCGGGCGGCGCAACATCATGCTCGACGACTCCGACGTGCACTGGCACCGGCAGATCAAGGCCGCCGTCGGCGGGGTGGCGGCCTCGGTCACCGGGGATCCCGCGGTCTTCGTCTCGGTGGCCGCCGTCCACCAGGGCCCCTCGGGCGGCGGCCCGGTGGCGGCCATTGCCGACCTGGGCGCCGACCTGGGCGCCGACCTGGGCTAGCCATTCCGTCCCGTGAGGCGGGGTACGCTCGGAGGCTGTGCCGAGCATCCCGCGACCCCTCGATCCCCACGACGACGGCGCCGCCACCCCCGCCGTGGCCGCCGCCCTGGCCGCCTACGAGGCGGGCGCGGCCGGTCCCGCCGAGGTGCTGAACGCCCTGAGCAGCGCCCGGCTGCTGGTGCCCGTGGTGGCGCTGCTGACCGAGACCGAGGTGGGCGCGCACGGGCTGCGGCAGGAGAAGGAGAGCGAGATGGCGCTGCCCAAGCTCGTCGGTAACGACGGGCGGCAGGCGGTGCTCGCGTTCACCGGCACGGACGCGCTGGCCAGGTGGCGGCCCGACGCCCGGCCGATCCAGGCCACCGCGCTCCAGGTCTGCCGGGCCGCCGTGCAGGAACGGGCGGCGGCGGTCGTGGTGGACGTGGCGGGGCCCGTGCAGTTCGTCATCGAGGGCGAGGTGCTGGAGGCGCTGGCCGCCGTCGAGTCGGGCACGGTGGGCGAGCTGAGCGGGGTCACGGTGGCCAAGGTGGCGCCCGCGCCCCGCCGACGCCGCTGGTTCTCCCGAGGCCCCCGCTGACAGCCGAGCCGGCCCGCGCCTCCCGGCCCGGCGAACGCGTCACGCGCCGCCCGGCCTGGTCCCATACCCGGTCGGCATTCGAGCCGGACCGCGTGGCCGGCCCCGGCTAAGGTCGGCGGGATGGTCGCCTTCATGGCGCTGATCGGCCTCGTCTGCGGAGACCGCGTCAGGGCCCTCGCCCACGCCTACGACCACCTCCCCGCCCGGCCGCTGCCCCCTGGCGCGGTCGAGTCGCTGACCGCCGCCGTGGCGGCCCTGGTCGCGTGGCGGGCGGGGCTCCCCTACGTGTGCTTCGCCGTCGTCGGCATCGCGCTGGCCGTCATCGACTGGCGCACCGAGACGCTCCCCGACGCGATCATCCTGCCCGCGTACCCCGTCACGGCCCTGGCGCTGCTCCCGACGGGCGAACTGGGCAGGGCGCTGGCGGGCGGGGCCGCGCTGGCCGCCGGCTACGGGCTGCTCTGGCTGCTCAGGCCGGACGCCATGGGCTTCGGCGACGTCAAGCTCGCCGGGCTCATCGGCCTGGTGAGCGGCGCGCTGGGCTGGCCGGCCGTGGTGGCGGCGGCCTTCGCCGGACAGCTACTCGGTGCGCTCTACGCGCTCGCCCTGCTGGTCACCGGGCGTGGCACCAGGCACACCCAGTTCCCCTTCGGCCCCTTCATGCTCCTCGGGGCGCTCACGACACTCTGTCTCGCATGGTGACCGGAGGACAGCTCACTCGGCCGTACGTGGAAGACTTGTACGCATGTTGCGCTGGTTGACCGCAGGAGAGTCCCACGGGCCCGAACTCGTCGCCATCCTCGAGGGCCTGCCGGCCGGGGTCGAGGTGACCACGGCCGCCGTCGACGAGGCCCTGCGCCGCCGCAGGCTCGGTTACGGCCGCGGCGCGCGGATGAAGTTCGAGCAGGACGAGGTGACGATCGTCGGCGGCGTCCGCCACGGGCGCACGATGGGCAGCCCGGTCGCCATCCGCATCGGCAACACCGAGTGGCCCAAGTGGGAGAAGGTCATGGCGGCCGACCCGGTCGACCCGGCCGAGCTGGACGGCCTGGCCCGCAACGCGCCCAGGTCCCGCCCGCGCCCCGGCCACGCCGACCTGGCGGGCATGCAGAAATACGGCTTCGACGACGCCCGCAACGTCCTCGACCGGGCCAGCGCCCGCGAGACCGCGGCCCGGGTGGCGCTGGGCGAGGTCGCCAGGCGCTTCCTCAAGCAGGCGCTCGGCGTCGACCTCGTCAGCCACGTCACCGAGATCGGCGGCGCGCGCACCCCGTCCGAGCTGCTGCCCGGCCCCGGCGACCTGGCCAGGATCGACGACGACCCGGTCAGGTGCTCCGACCCCGCGGGCAGCGCCGCGATGATCGAGGTGATCGACAAGGCGCACAAAGACGGCGACACGCTCGGCGGCGTCGTCGAGGTGCTCGCCTACGGCCTGCCGCCCGGCCTGGGCAGCTACACCCACTGGGACCGCAGGCTCGACTCCAGGCTCGCCGGGGCGCTCATGGGCATCCAGGCGATCAAGGGCGTCGCGGTCGGCGACGGCTTCGAGACCGCGCGCAGGCCCGGCTCCCGCGCCCACGACGAGATCGGATACACCACCGACGACGGCGTGCGCCGCATCACCAACCGCGCGGGCGGCGTCGAGGGCGGCATGACCAACGGCGAGATCCTGCGGGTCAGCGCCGCGATGAAGCCGATCTCCACGGTGCCGAGGGCACTGGCCACGATCGACGTCAAGACCGGCGAGGCGGCCAAGGCCCACCACGAGCGCTCCGACGTGTGCGCCGTGCCCGCCGCCGGCATCGTGGCCGAGGCCATGGTGGCGCTGGTGCTGGCCGACGCGGCGCTGGAGAAGTTCGGCGGCGACTCCGTCGAGGAGGTCGCGCGCAACCTGTCCGGCTACCTCTCTTCCATGGTGATCAAATGACAGCGAAGGCCGTGCTGATCGGGCCTCCCGGCTCCGGCAAGACCACACTCGGGCGGCTGCTGGCCGAGCGGCTCGGCCTGGAGTTCCGCGACACCGACGCCGACGTGGAGGCCGTGGCGGGCAAGCCCGTCTCCGACATCTTCGTCGAGGACGGCGAGGCCCGCTTCCGCGAGCTGGAGCACGAGGCCGTGCGCCGCGCGCTGGCCGAGCACGACGGAGTGCTGTCCCTGGGCGGCGGCGCGGTGCTGCACCAGGAGACGCAGGCCCTGCTCCACGGCCAGCACGTCGTCTACCTGCAGGTCGGGCTGTCCGACGCGGTCCAGCGGGTGGGCCTGGCCTCCGCCCGGCCGCTGCTGGTGCTCAACCCGCGCAGCCGGCTCAAGAAGCTGATGGAGGAGCGCCGCCCGGTCTACGAACGGCTGGCCGTGGTGACGGTGGTGACCGACAAGCGGGAGCCCGAAGAGCTCGCCGACGAGATCGTCAAGGGGCTGCCCGGATGAGCGCGACCCGCATCCCCGTACGCGGCGACAGCCCCTACGACGTGGTCGTCGGCACCGGCGTGCTGGCCGAGCTGCCCACCCTGTTCAAGCCCGGCGTGCGCACCGTCGCGGTCATCGCCCCCGAGACCCTGCCGGGGATCTCCCTGCCGGTCCGCGAGGCGCTGGCCGGGGCCGGCTACGAGGTGGCCGAGCTGACCGTGCCCGACGGCGAGCGCGCCAAGACCGTCGAGGTGGCCGCGCGGCTGTGGTCCGAGCTGGGCCGGCGCGGCGTGACCCGCTCCGACGCCGTGGTGGGCGTGGGCGGGGGCGCGACGACCGACCTGGCGGGGTTCGTGGCCGGCACGTGGCTGCGCGGCGTCCAGGTCGTGCTCGTGCCCACGACGCTGCTGGCCATGGTCGACGCGGCCGTAGGCGGCAAGAACGGCATCGACACGCCCGAGGGGAAAAACCTCGTGGGCACCTTCCTGCCGCCCGCCGGAGTGCTGTGCGAGCTGTCCACCCTGGCGGGCCTGCCCAGGGCCGACTACGTCGCGGGCCTGGCCGAGGTCATCAAGGGCGGCTTCATCGCCGACCCCGAGATCCTGCGGCTGATCGAGGCCGACCCCGAGGGCGCCACCCGTCCCGACGGGCCGCACACCCGCGAGCTGATCGAGCGCAAGATCCGGGTCAAGGCCGACGTCGTGGGCGCCGACCTGCGCGAGGCGGGCCTGCGCGAGATCCTCAACTACGGCCACACGCTCGCCCACGCCATCGAGCGCGAGGAGCACTACGGCATCCGTCACGGCGAGGCCGTCGCCATCGGCATGGTCTACGCCGCCGAGCTGTCCAGGCTGTCCGGCCGCGCCGACCTCGTGGGCCGCACCCGTTCGATCCTCACCGGCGTCGGCCTGCCCATCGCCTACCGCGCCGGAGCCTGGCCGCGGCTGCGCGAGCACATGCGCCTCGACAAGAAAAACCGCGGCGCCAAGCAGCGCTTCGTCGTGCTCGACGCCCTGGCCGCGCCCGGCCGCCTCGAAGACCCCGCGGAAGAGCTGCTCGAAGCCGCCTACAAGGAGATCTCGGCATGATCCTCGTGCTCAACGGGCCCAACCTGGGCCGGCTCGGCACCCGCGAGCCCGACGTGTACGGCGCCGAGACGCTCGAAGACCTCGCCGTCCTCTGCCGCGACACGGGCCGCAAGCTCGGCCACCACGTCGAGGTGCGCCAGACCGACGACGAGGCCGAGATGATCGGCTGGATCCACGAGGCGTGCGACGGCCGCATCCCGGTGGTGCTCAACCCGGCCGCCTTCACCCACTACTCCTACGCGCTGCGCGACGCCATCGCCCAGCGCACCGCCCCGCTCGTCGAGGTACATCTCTCCAATCCCGCGGCGAGGGAAGAGTTTCGCCATACCTCCGTCGTGGCCGGGGTGGCGACGGGCACCATCGCGGGGTTCGGACTACAGTCATACGTCCTTGCGCTGAACGCTATCGCGGAGATGACAACCACCTCATGAGGCACTACAAGTCCTTCGTCGCCCTCGGTGACAGCTTCACAGAAGGACTGAACGATCCCGGTCCGGACGGGCACTATCGTGGCTGGGCCGACCGGGTGGCCGAGCGGCTCGCCGCCGACGACCCCGCCTTCCGCTACGCCAACCTGGCCGTGCGTGGCAAGCTCCTCGACCAGGTCGCGGCCGAGCAGGTGCCGCTGGCCGTGGAGATGGCGCCCGACCTGGTCAGCTTCTGCGGCGGGGGCAACGACCTGCTCAGGCCGGGCAGCGATCCCGACGTGATGGCCAAGAGGCTCGCGCGGGCCGTACGCGACCTGCGCGCGGGCGGGGCCGACGTGCTGCTGTTCACGGGGGTGGACCCGCGTGACACGCCGGTGATGCGGCGGCTGCGCGGCCGGTTCGCCGTCTACTACCTGCACCTGCGGTCCATCGCCGACCTGTACGGGTGCCGGCTCGTCGACCTGTGGTCCATGCAGGGGCTGCGCGACTGGCGGGCCTGGGGCGCCGACAGGCTGCACATGAACGAGGACGGGCACCGGCTGGTGGCGGCCCGGGTGCTCGACGTGCTGGGCGTGCCGTTCGACGACTGGCGCAAGGAGTGGCCGGAGCGCGCCATCGACCCGCGGGCCAGGCGGCGCGAGGACGCCCAGTGGATGCGCGAGCACCTGGTGCCCTGGGTGTCGCGCCGGGTGCGCGGCGTCTCCTCCGGCGACGGCGTCTCCCCGAAACGCCCCGACCTGGCCCCCTGGGCTTAGCCCTCTGCCCCGGGGCTCGGCCGCCCCCAGGCTCCGCGCGACCCCTGGGGCTCGGAACGATCCCGGGGGCGCGGATCGGCCCCCGGGCCACTCGCTCGGCATCCCCTCCACAGAGGACGCCGTCAGGACGCGGTCAGGCCAGGACGCGGTACGGCCGGGGCGCGGTCAGGCCAGGACGCGGTAGGACCGGGGCGCGGTCAGGACGCGATCAGGTCAGGGCACGCTCGGGGCAGGACGCGGTCAGGGCCGGGGCGCGGTCAGGATGCCGTCTCGGTCGTGAGGCGCTTGAGGGCCGCGCGCGGGACCGCCGGGTCCGTCGTACGCCAGAACGGCGGCAGCGACCCCAGCAGGAAGCCGCTGTAGCGGGCCGTCACGAGCCGCGGGTCGAGCACCGCGATCACGCCCTTGTCGTCCTGGGCGCGCAGCAGCCGCCCGGTGCCCTGCGCCAGCAGCAGCGCCGCGTGGTTGGCGGCCACCGCCATGAACCCGTTGCCGCCCCTGGCCGCCACGTGCCGCTGGCGGGCCGAGGTCAGCGGGTCGTCGGGGCGCGGGAACGGCACCCGGTCGATGATGACCAGCCGCAGCGACGGCCCCGGCACGTCGACCCCCTGCCACAGTGACAAGGTGCCGAACAGGCACGTCGGCTCGTCCTCGGCGAACTGCTTGACCAGCAGCATCGTGGAGTCGTCGCCCTGGCACAGCAGCGGCACGTCGAGCCGGTCGCGCAGCGCCTCGGTGGCGGCCTTGGCCGCGCGCATCGACGAGAACAGCCCCAGCGTGCGCCCCCCGGCCGCCTCGATCAGCTCGGTGATCTCGTCGAGGTACTGCTGCGGCAGCCCGTCGCGGCCGGGCTGGGGGAGGTGCTTGGCGACGTAGAGGATGCCCGAGCGCGGGTGGTCGAACGGCGAGCCGACGTCGATGCCCTGCCAGCCCCTGCCGCCCTCGCCGAGCCCCCACTGCGCCGCCAGCCCGTCGAACGTGCCCCCGAGCGCCAGCGTGGCCGAGGTGAGCACCACAGTGCGCTCCCCGAACAGCTTGTCGCGCAGCATGCCGCTCACGCTCAGCGGCGCCACCCGCAGCGCAGGCGGGCGCCGGTCGGTGCCGGCGTCGAGCCAGACGACCTCCGCCCGGTCGGACTCGGAGTCGTGCCCGTAGGCGTCGAGCATGCGCACCGCGGTGTCGTGCACCTCGTCGAGCGCGGTGAAGGCCGCCTTGCGCTGCCCGGCCTTGTCGGGGTCGTCTTTGTCGGCGTTGCGTGACCCCATGGCCGAGATGCACCGCCAGGCCGTGTCACGGACGAGCTGCAGGGTCAGGCCGAGCACCTGCGGCAGCTCGTCGATGCGGCCGGGCGGCGCGGCGGCCAGCAGCGCCTTGAGGTCTTCCCCTGCCTCCATGAGCTGGTCGGCGATGGGCTGGTCGATGAGCCGGCCGACCCGGCGCACCGCCAGCAGCACCGACGCCTCCGACAGCTCACCGGTGACCACGGACGTCACCCGGTCGACCAGCTCGTGGGCCTCGTCGACCACCACGACCTCGTGCTCGGGCAGCACCGGCAGGTCGCCCATGGCGTCGATGGCGAGCAGCGCGTGGTTGGTCACCACGACGTCGACCTCGCCCGCCCGCGCCCTGGCCAGCTCGGCGAAGCACTCGGCGCCGCTGGGGCACCTGCCGGCCCCCAGGCACTCCTGCGCGCTGACGGAGAACTGCCGCCACGCCTGCTCGCTCACGCCCGGCACCAGCTCGTCGCGGTCGCCGGTCTCGGTCTCCTCGGCCCACTCCTGGATGCGCTGGACCATGCGGCCGGTCGCGCTCACCTCGCGCGGGTCGAAGAGCGAGTCCTGCTCGTCCTCCTCGGGCCAGCCCGCGGTGGCCTTGTAGCGGCACAGGTAGTTGCGGCGGCCCTTGAGTATGGCGAACGTCGGCTCGTGCGGCAGCTCCTTGCCCAGCGTCTCGGCCAGCCGGGGCAGGTCGCGGTCGACGAGCTGGCGCTGGAGCGCGATGGTGGCCGTGGAGATCACGACGGGGGTGTCGGCGTCCATCGCGTGGCGGATCGAGGGCACGAGGTAGGCCAGCGACTTCCCGGTGCCGGTGCCCGCCTGGACGGCCAGGTGCTCCTTCTCGTCGATGGCCCGTCGTACGGCCTGGACCATGGTGATCTGGCCCTGCCGTTCGCTCCCTCCGAGAGCGCTGACCGCGACGTTGAGCAGTTCGTCCACTTGCGGAAGATGGGAGTCCGGCACGGGTGTAAACGCTACCCGCATTCCGGGGCCGTCGCGCCGAACGCCGTGTGATCGGCCAGACGCATCCCGGCGTTCGCGGGTACGCGCGCCGGGTGGCGTGGCACACTGGGCGATCGGAACTCCAACCGGTTACGGAGTGTCCTCACCGGGTGTGACCGGAGGGGTTCCGGGTGTAGGTGGGAAGGCCGGTTTCCCAAGGGTTTTCCGGGGTTGAGTGGACGAATAAAGGCTGGTTAAAGCAATATGTCCTCCATGTCGGAAGTTGTCCCGTTGCCGTCGTTCGGCGAAGTCTTCTTCGATGCACGAGGTCAGGAGCGGTGCCTCCGCGTCACATGGCATGAGGGCACGCTGGTCCTCAGCCTCTGGCGCGGCGAGATGTGCACAGCGAGCTTCCGCATGCCGATGGAGGATGTCGGCAGGCTGCTCGACACCCTTGACGAGGGGTTCGGGGAGGCCACGGGCGAGCAGCCCGCGGTGCCGGCGCACGACCCTGGCACCGAGGTCATCCCCGGCACCGGGCAATACCACCGGCCGCCCCAGCACGTCCAGCAGCAGGCGGCCCCGCAGTCGTTCGACGAGCGGCCCACGTCGGCCCTGTCGCCCAACGACGTCCTCGTGGCCAGGAGCGCCCCGCCGCCGGCCCAGGACAAGCTGGTGGCCTCGTACGGCGAGAGCCCGGCCCCCCGCGACACCACCCCCGCCTACGGCGAGCAGCGCACGCCCTTCACCGGCCCCCAGTACGTGGACAGCCAGTACGTGGACAACCAGTACACGGACAACGCCGGGCCCCACTACGTGGAGACCACCGCTCCCCAGCAGAAGTACACCGGCGACCCCTTCAGCGGGCCCCAGTACACCGCCGACCCGCTCAGCGGCCCCCACTACACGCAGCCGCCCGGCCAGGCGGAGCCGTTCGCCGGCCCGCAGTACGTGGACAACGAGCCCGTCTACCAGATGCCCGGCGACCAGCGCCGCCAGTCGCCGCTCAGCACCGACCCGCTCGGCTTCCCCTCCCAGGCCGCCGACCCGTACCAGCCGGCCGCGCAGCGCCAGGACCAGTACCCGGCCGACCCCTTCCCCTCCGACCAGTACTCCTCCGATCAGTACGGTGGCAGGCGCGCGGACTCCTTCCCGGCCGACACGTACCAAGCCGACACGTACCAAGCCGACACGTACCAAGCCGACACATACCAGTCCGACGCGTACCAGGCTCCGCCCCAGGCCCAGGGCCAGGCCCCGTCGCAGGCTCACCCGAGCACGGCCGGTCTGGGCACGCCCATGCACGGCATCCCCGGCGCGGGCCGTCCGCGTACCATGCCCCAGCGGCGGCAGCCGCAGCCGGCGCACGACGACTACGGCTCCTACCAGGGCCAGCAGGCCAACGCGGTCGACCCGTTGCTGGCACTCGGCCGGCAGGAGGCGTACCAGCAGCAGCCCGACCCCGAGATGACCCGCCCGTACGTCACCGACCCCATGTTCTCCACCGGCGAGCGCCTGCGCCCCGAGCAGCCCGACTACCACGAGAGAAGCGACCGCCGGGAGTGGTGACCACCCGCTCCGCCGCGCAGGGTACGCTCACCGCGAGGCGCTCCGGTTCGCGACATTCCGGGCCGATCGCCTGAGACATCGCGAAGCGGGCTGAGGCGGGAGGAACACCGGTGAGTCCGACCTTGGGCCTGCAGTTGCTGCTGACGGCCACCGGGGCCATCGCCGTGGCGGCAGTGGCCAGGCGGCGCGGCTGGCCGGCCCCGTTGCTGCTGGTCGTGGCCGGGCTGGTGGTCTCGCCGCTGCTGCCGCCGGTGCCGATGGAGCCCGAGCTGGTGCTCTACGTGTTCCTGCCGCCGCTGCTCTACTCGGCCGCGCTCGACAGCTCTTACCTGCGCCTGCGTGACGCCAAACGGTCGGTGGGCCTGCTGTCGGTCGGGCTGGTGCTGTTCACCACGGCCGTGGTCGGGATGCTCGTCCACCTGCTGCTGCCCGATCTGCCGCTGGCGCTGGCGTTCGCGCTCGGCGCCATCATCGCCCCGCCCGACGCGGTCGCCGCCGTCGCGGTCGGGCGGCGGCTCGGCCTGCCGCGGGGGTCCTTGACACTCCTGGTCGGCGAGAGCCTCTTCAACGACGCCACCGCGCTCACCCTCTACCGGGTCGCCATCGGGGCGGCCGTGGGCGGGTCCATCAGCCTGTGGCAGGGGCTGGGCGAGTTCCTGCTCGCCGCGGTGGGCGGGGTGGCGATCGGGCTGGCGCTGGCGTTCCTGTTCGCCTGGATCTTCCAGCACACCCGCGACTCGCTGGTCGAGAACACGCTGATGCTGCTGATCCCGTTCGGCGCCTACCTCGCGGCCGAGTCGGTGCACGCCTCCGGCGTGATCGCCGTCGTGGTCGTCGGCCTCTACCTGGGCAACCGCATGCACCTGCGGGGCTTCGGTACGCGGCTGGTCTCCGACTCGGTGTGGAAGGTCACCGACTTCCTCCTCGAGGCCGTCGTGTTCGCGCTCATCGGGCTGCAGCTCACGACCGTGGTGACGGGCATCGTCGGCTACAGCCCGTGGCAGGTCGCGGCCTACGCGGTGGCGGTGCTGGCGGTGACGATCATCAGCAGGTTCGTGTGGGTGTTCACGGTCACCTATCTGATCAAGGCGCTGGGCAGGAAGAACGCACAGCCGACGGTGCCGCAGACGGTGATACTCGGCTGGGCGGGGATGCGGGGCGTGGTGTCGCTGGCGGCGGCGTTCGCGATCCCTGACTCCGTGCCCGCGCGTGACCGGGCGATGCTGCTGTTCCTGACCTTCACCACCGTGATCGGGACGCTGCTCATCCAGGGCACCACGTTCCCCGCGCTGATCAGGCGGCTGGGCGTGTCGAGCGCGCAGGAGCAGTACGAGGACCGCCTGTCGGAGGCCGCGGCCCAGCAGGCGGCCCTGGAGGCGGGCCTGGCCGAGCTGGAACGGCTGGTGAGCGCGGAGGGCGGCGAGCCCGACGAGATCCAGAAGCAGGTCATCGACCAGCTCAGAGAGAAGTCGTGGCGCCGCTCCCTGACCGCCTGGGAACGCCTGGGCGGCGGCACCGGCGCCGGTGGGACGGAGACCCCCAGCATCCTCTACCGCCGCCTGCGCCGCGAGATGCTGCAGGCCGAGCGGCAGGTCTTCGTCCGGTTGCGCGACGAGCGCCGCCTCGACGACGAGGTGCTGCGCGAGGTGATGGCGCAGCTCGACTTCGAGGAAGCGATCCTCGAGCGCGACTAGCCCATCTTGCTGTCCACGAAACACCACCGCCAGCTCTCGCCGGGCTCGAACGACTGGATCACCGGGTGGTCGGTCTCGTGGAAGTGCTTGGTGGCGTGCTTGGCCGGAGAGGAGTCGCAGCACCCGATGTGGCCGCATTCCAGGCAGCGGCGCAGGTGCACCCACCGGCCGCCGACGGCCAGGCACTCCTCGCAGCCCTCCGGCGTCTTCGCGGCCGGGTCGTCGGCATGGGAAAGATGCTCACATGTTGCCATAACAGAAATCTTATGGCCTGCGGGCCGGTGCGGTTCCGGGCCGGGCCCGCGCGGGTCGCCGTTCCCGGACAGGCCGCATCCGTGCGCGTCCGTGCCCGTCCGTGCGGTCGGCCCTGCCGCCGTCCGGGCCGCCGTCCGGGCCGGTGGGGGCGGGCAGGCGCCGAGTGGCAGGCCGGGGAGGGCTACGATGCCTGCGCACGTCGCGCCGGCACGTTGCGGCACGTTCTGTGGCAGGGTTTGGCGGCACGGTGAGGAGGCTGACGTCCGGATGGACCTGAACGCGCTGAGGGAAGCCGAGCGGGAAGCGGACCCCGTCGAGCGGGCCCGCCTTCTCGGGCGGCTGGTGACGCGGGCGCAGGAGGTTGCCGCCGAGGAGGAGCGGATGCGGCGGCGGGCCGTCGCCGAGGCGCGGGCCTCGGG
>NZ_BAAAZP010000038.1:0-6719 GCF_039536965.1 Nonomuraea antimicrobica
GGCGCCGCGGCGGTGGCCGTCGTGCCCGAGCGGCTGCGCGCGGGCCTGCCGGGGATGCGGCTGGTGGCCGGGGCCGTGGTCGGGTGCGATCCGGCGCTGCCCGGGTGGGGGCCGGTGCCCGCGGTGCGGCGGGTGCTGGCGCGTACGGGGGTGGGCATGGAACGCGTCGCGGCGGTGGAGATCGTGGAGGCGTTCGCGGCGCAGGTGCTGGCCGTCACCGACGCGCTCGGGCTCCACCCGCTGGGCGCCGACGCCGATCGGGTGTGCCCCGACGGCGGGGCGCTGGCGCTGGGCCATCCGTGGGGGGCCACGGGGGCGGTCGTGGTGGCCAGGCTGTTCAGCGGGCTCGTCCGCGCCGCCGCCCCGCCGGGGACGCTGGGGCTGGCGGCGGCCGCGGTCGGCGGCGGGCTCGGCGTGGCCGCCCTGTTCGAGGTGGTCTGAGAAGTGATCGAGTTCGCCGACGTGCACGTCCGGCTCGGCCGGCGTGACGTGCTGCGCGGCATCACGGCGTCGCTGCCGGAGCGCCGCGTGGGCGTGGTCGGCGCCAACGGCTCGGGCAAGAGCACGCTGGCCCGGCTGGTCAACGGCCTGGCGCTGCCCACCTCGGGCAGCGTCACCGTGCTGGGCATGGACACCCGCCGCGACGGCGGCCGGATCAGGCGCGGGGTCGGCTTCCTGTTCACCGACCCCGACGCGCAGATCGTGATGCCGACCGTGGCCGAGGACGTCGCCTTCTCGCTGCGCCGCAAGAGGCTGGCCCGCGCGGAGGTGGAGCGCCGGGTCGGGGAGGTGCTGGCCCGCTACGGCCTGGCCGATCACGCCGACCATCCCGCCCACCATCTGTCGGGCGGGCAGAAGCAGCTCCTGGCGCTGTGCTCGATCATGGTGCTGGAGCCGGACCTCCTGGTCATGGACGAGCCCACCACCCTGCTCGACCTGCGCCACTCGCGCCAGGTGGCGGCCCTGCTGGAGGAGATGCCGCAGCAGGTGCTCGTGGTCACCCACGACCTGCCGCTGCTGGCGGGCTTCGACCGGGTGCTGGTGCTCGACGAGGGCCGCGTCGTCGCCGACGGCGCTCCGGCCGAGGCCGTCGCCCACTACCGCGCGCTCATGGCGTGACCGGCGTGCACAGCCTGACCGGCGCGTACGTCCCCGCCTCCTCGCCGCTGCACCGGCTGCCGGCGGGCGTCAAGCTGGCCGGGCTGGCGGCGGCCTGCTCGGTGCTGGTGCTGCTGCGCTCGCCGTGGGCGCTGGCCGGGGCGGCGGTCGTGGTGGCCGGGCTCCACGCGCTGGCCCGGGTGGGCGTGGCGGCGGCCTGGGCGCAGGTCAGGCCGGTGCGCTGGTTCGCGGTGGTGTTGTTCGCGATGCAGTTCGCGTTCGCCGGGCTGGACGGGGCGGTGACGACGACGCTGCGGGTGGTGCTGGCCGTGGCGCTGGCGGGGCTGGTGACGCTCACCACCCGGGTCTCGGACATGATGGCGGCGCTGGAGCGGTGCCTGTCACCGGTCCGGTTCGTCGGGCTGGACCCGTTGCGGCTGTCGTTGCTGCTGTCGCTGACCGTACGCAGCGTGCCGGTCGTGGCGGAGCTGGCCACGCGGGTGAGGGAGGCGCAGCGGGCCAGGGGCGTCGAGCGCAGCCTGCGCGCCTTCGCCGTGCCCCTGGTGGTCAGCTCGCTGCGGCATGCCGACGCGCTGGGGGAGGCGCTGAGCGCCCGTGGCCTCGATGATTAAGGTTTGACTTATATAAGCGAGCCCTGAAATACTCTGGGCCGTGCACGCATTCGATGTGCTCGGCGATCCGGTCCGCCGCAGGATCCTGGAGCTGCTGGCCGACGGCGAGCAGAGCTCGGGCGAGGTCACCGCCGTCATCCAGCGTGAGTTCGGCATCTCCCAACCGGCCGTCTCCCAGCACCTGCGGGTGCTGCGCGACAACGGGTTCGCCAGCGTGCGGGCCGAGGGCACCCGGCGGCTGTACGCCGTCGAGCCGGGCCCGCTGCAGGAGATCGATCTCTGGCTGGAGCGGTTCCGCGGTTTCTGGGGCCCGCACCTGGACGCCCTGGCGACGGAGCTGGCCCGCGGCAAACGCCGGCGCCGCATGGAGAGCGAAAGAGAGAAGGACACCCGATGAAGATGATCGACGAGCTCAACCGGGCTCATCGCGAGCTGCTCGACGGCACGCGCAAGGCCCTCGTGCTGAGCCGCCACTACGACGCCGAGGTCGAGGACGTGTGGCAGGCCTGCACCGACTCCGAGCGGCTGAGCCGCTGGTTCCTGCCCGTCAGCGGGGACTTCCGGGTCGGGGGCTCGTACCGGATCGAGGGCAACGCGCACGGCGAGATCCTGCACTGCGAGCCGCCGAGCCTGCTGCGGATCTCGTGGCTGTTCGGCGAGAACCCCGGCTTCTCCGAGGTCGAGGTGCACCTGTCGGCCAAGGACGGCGGCACGCTGTTCGAGTTGCGGCACACGGCCGAGGTGCCCGAGGAGTTCTGGGGGCGGTTCGGGCCCGGCGCGACCGGCGTGGGCTGGGACATGACGCTGCTGGGCCTGGCCCTGCACCTGTCGGGCGGCGAGAAGTCCGACGAGGCCACCTTCCACCTGACCCCCGAGGGCCGCGCGTTCATCACGGCCAGCGGCCAGGCGTGGGGCCAGGCGCACCGGGCCGCGGGCGGCAGCCCGGACGAGGTCGCCGCCTCCGTCGCCAACACCACCGCCTTTTACGCACCCGAGTAGGAGTCCCGTTCCCGATGCCACAGAAGATCACCACGTTTCTCATGTTCCAGAACGGCGACGCCGAGGAGGCGATGAACTTCTACGTGTCGTTGTTCGACGACGCCGAGGTGGTCGCCGTCGAGCGCTACGGCCCGGGGGAGCAGGGGGCGCAGGGTTCGGTCAAGCACGCCACGTTCCGGCTGGCGGGCCAGGAGTACATGTGCATCGACAGCGCCGTCAGGCACGAGTTCGGCTTCACGCCGTCGATGTCGCTGTACGTCGGGTGCGACAGCGAGCAGGAGCTGCAGCGGCTGTACGACGCGCTGGGCGAGGGCGGCCAGGCGCTGATGCCGCTGGACTCGTACGGGTTCAGCACGAGGTTCGGCTGGGTCAACGACCGCTTCGGCGTCTCCTGGCAGCTCAACCTCCCCTGAGAGGCGGGCGGCGTACCCCCTGGGTAGGGTGGGTGAGTAACCACTTACCCACCCTTGGAGGGAGTCATGAGGATCACGGTCTTCGGCGCCAGTGGCGGCACCGGCCTGGAGTTGCTGCGCCAGGGGCTCGACCGCGCCCACCAGGTCACCGCCGTGGTGCGCCGGGCCGATCGCCTGCCCGCCGAGCTGCGCGAGCGCCTGGACGTCGTGGCGGCCGACGTGATGGACCCGGCCGCCATCGCGCCCGCCGTTCAGGGCCGCGACGCCGTGCTGAGCGCGCTGGGCTCGCGCGAGCGCGGCCCCACCACGGTGCAGACCGGCGGCATCGGCTCGATCCTGACCGCCATGCGCGGCGCGGGCGTACGCCGCCTGCTGACGGTCGGCGCCGCGGGCATGGTGGCCGACCCCGGCGACGGCCCCCTCACCCGGTACGTGCTCAAGCCCCTGGTCATCCAGCGCCTGTTCCGCCACAGCTACGCCGACCTGGCCGAGGCCGAGCGCCTGCTGCGGGCGAGCGAGGCCGACTGGACGATCGTCAGGCCCGCCCGCCTGACCGACGCCGGCCGGACGAACCACTACCGCACGGCCCTCGACCACAGCGTCCGGGGCGGCCTCAGCACCACCCGCGCCGACCTGGCCGACTGCATGCTGGAGCTGATCGCCGACCGTACGTCGGTGCGGCACGTCGTCTCGGTGGCCTCGTGACCGCTTCCGCTCCCGCGGCCACTCACGACTTCAGGAAGTGCAGCACCGCCAGCACCCGGCGGCTGTAGCCGGTGGCGTGCGACAGGCTCAGCTTGTCGAACAGCGAGTTGACGTGCTTTTCCACCGCGCTCTGCGAGACGTGCAGCTCCTGGGCGATCGAGGCGTTGGTCAGACCCTGGGCCATGCGTTCGAGCACCTCGCGCTCGCGGACGGTCAGCCGGGCCAGCGGGTCGACCTGCGTCGTACGGGCCAGGAGCTGCCGCACCACCTCCGGGTCGAACGCCGCCCCTCCGGCGCCCACCCGTTCCAGCGCGTCGAGGAAGTCGCCGACCTGCGCCACCCGGTCCTTCAGCAGGTAGCCCACGCCCGACACGTCCGAGCTCATCAGCTCGGTCGCGTAGCGCTTCTCGACGTACTGCGACAGCACCAGCACCTTGACCGACGGCCAGCGGCGCCGGATCTCCAGCGCCGCCCGCAGCCCTTCGTCGGTGTGGGTGGGCGGCATGCGCACGTCCACCACCACGATGTCCGGCAGGTACGCCCCCACCGCCGACACCAGCGCCTGCCCGTCGCTGACGGCCGCCGGCACCTCGTGGCCCTCCTCCAGCAGCAACCGCACCAGGCCCTCGCGCAGCAGCGTGGAGTCCTCGGCCAGGATCACCCGCACGGCAGCACCGCCGTGATCGTCGTGGGCCCGCCCGCCGGGCTGCTCACCTCGAACCGGCCGTCCAGCGCCGCGACCCGGCGGGCCAGGCCCGACAGGCCCCCTCCCGCGGGCTGCGCGCCCCCGCCGCCGTCGTCGCGCACCCGTACGAGCACCGCCGCGTCCTCCCCGCCGTCCTGCCCCTGGAGCTGGTGCACCTCGACGGTGATGAGCGCGGCGCGGGCGTGTTTGGCGGCGTTGGTCACCGCCTCGCACACCACGAAGTACGCCGCCGTCTCCACCGCTCTCGGCGGACGGTCGCGCAGCCGGCAGAGCACGGTGACCGGGACGCTGGAGCGTTCCGCGACGCCCGCCAGCGCGTCGTCCAGCCCGAGCGAGTCGAGCCCGCTGGGGTAGACCCGCCAGGCCACCTCGCGCAGCTCGGCCAGCGCCTGCTGCGCCTCGTGGTGCGCCTGCTCCAGCAGCTCGGGACGGCCCCGCCGGGAGCGGCCGATGAGCATCGACAGCGCCACGAGCCGCTGCTGGAGCCCGTCGTGCAGGTCGCGCTCGATCCGGCGGCGCTCGGAGTCGACGGCCGCCACGATCCCGGCGCGGCTCTCGGCCAGCTCGGCGATCCGGCGCTGGAGCGCCGCGGTCGGGTCGGGGCCGAGCAGGTGCCGGGCCAGCCGCCGTTCCACCGCCCGCACCCCCACCAGCCCCGACAAGTCCAGAAAAAGCAACACGAAACCGCCCACGGCCAGGTACGCCACCAGCGGCGGCGACGGCCACATCCCGTCGAACGGCTCGCCCCGCACCCACGCGGTCGCGAGCTGGGCCCCCATCGTCGCCCCGACGACCAGGAGCGCGAACACCGTCCCGCCCAGCACCCCGAGCGGCACCCGCGCGGCCAGGTAGCGCACGACCCTGCCGCCGGGCCCGGCCGCGGCCAGTGCGTCGAGCGAGGCCGGGTCGAGCCGCAGGCGGCGGGCCTCGAACCGGGCCAGCCGCCGCGCCGCCGCCCCGACGTTCGGATTGCCCAGGAACGGCAGCGTCAGCACCAGGAACACCAGCTCGGCCAGCGCGGTGACGGCGCCCAGCACCGCAGTGCCCACGGCCGCGCCCACCAGGCGCGCTCCCTCAGCGGCGACTCCCATGCCTCCCCTTGCGCCGCTCGGCCAGCCGGACGCCGACGAAGACCACGACCGCCAGCACGACGATCGCGATCACCACGTTGGTGCCGACGCCGACGTAGGTCTCCACCAGCTCCCAGTTTTCGCCGAGCAGGTAGCCGGCCATCACGAAGATAGTGTTCCAGATGAGGCTGCCGGCCGTGGTCAGCAGCGTGAACGAGAGCAGCGGCATCCGCTCCACCCCCGCGGGCACGGAGATGAGGCTGCGGAAGATGGGGATCATCCTCCCGAAGAACACGGTCTTGCGGCCGTGACGCTGGAACCACGCCTCGGTCTTCTCGATGTCGGAGATCTTGACCAGGGGCAGCTTGGCGGCGATCGCCAGCGTGCGTTCGCGCCCGAGCAGGGCGCCCACCCCGTACAGCGCCAGGGCGCCGACCACGGAGCCGAGCGTGGTGAAGATGAGCACGTCGAGCAGGTCCATCGAGCCCTTGCTGGCCGTGAAGCCGGCCAGCGGAAGGATCACCTCGCTGGGCAGGGGCGGGAAGAGGTTTTCCAGCGCGATCGCGATGCCCGCCCCGAGAGCCCCGAGGCTCTCCATCAGTCCAACCAGCCAATCAGTCATGAGGCTAAGGCTATGGAAGATCGGCGTAAGCGTGGAATGAGGAGACTGTCCGTTCTCAGACTGTGGCAAACCACACCCCGCACGTACCGTACACTGTACGGCCGTGAGCTCTATGACGGACCTGGCCCGGCACCCGGCAGTCTTCCAGCCCGGCGACCCGCCCCGAACCGGGCACGTCGCCTTTCTCGACCCCGACGGTGAGAGCCTGCTCACCGTGGCCGAGCAGCGGGAGGACGGCACGCTGGGCACCCGCCGGGCCCCGGCCACCTTCGTCCCGGTCGGCACGGCCGTGGCGGGCCTGGCCAGGGCCCGCATGGACCCGCTGGCGCACCCGGCCGCCCGCTTCTGGGGAGCGGCGGCGCTGGTGGCCCTGCAACTCGTCACGCGCGGGCGCATCCTGCCCGGCCTCTCGCCCGCCGAGCACGACTCCTGGCGGGCCGGGCCGCTGGACACCGACGACGTGCGGCGCGTACG
>NZ_BAAAZP010000038.1:6768-9915 GCF_039536965.1 Nonomuraea antimicrobica
GCCATGCCCGCCACCGCCCGCGCCGT
The DNA here is from genome assembly GCF_039536965.1 of Nonomuraea antimicrobica. Classification (NCBI taxonomy): domain Bacteria; kingdom Bacillati; phylum Actinomycetota; class Actinomycetes; order Streptosporangiales; family Streptosporangiaceae; genus Nonomuraea; species Nonomuraea antimicrobica. Next base: position 6,795 of record NZ_BAAAZP010000038.1, read on the forward strand.
CCTGGACGACGGGGAGCTGGTGCTGCCCGACGCGGAACCGCTGCTGCGGGCCTTCCTCGACGCCGTGGCCGACGCCATGCCGCGCTCGCCCGGCGCGGTACGCGCCACCGGCGCCACCGCCTACGCCGCCGCCGCGCCCGTCAAGGTGCCCCACCTGCGCCGCTGGGCCGAGGAGGTCTCGGCCGGGCTCGACTCCGGGGTGCGGCTGTCGCTGCGCGTCGAGGCCGACGACCCGGCCGCCGCCGAGTTCCGCGCGGTCGTCCAGCTCCACAGCCTGGCCGACCCGTCCCTCGTGGTGGACGCCGCCGACCTGTGGCGCGGCGAGGAGCACAGGCGCGGGCAGGCGCTCGGGGCCCGCGCCAGGATCGAGGCCACCCTCGCCGTACGCCGGGCCGCCCGCGCCTGGCCCCGCCTGGAACGCCTGCTCGACAGCGCGGTGCCCGACGAGCTGACCCTCTCCGACGGTGACGTGGAGGAGCTGCTCGCCGGAGCCGTCGACCGCCTGGCCGCCGCCGGGGTGGACGTGCACTGGCCAAAGTCGTTCGTACGCGGCCTCAGCGCCCGAGCCGTCATCGGCGAGCGCGACGCCGCACCCTCCGACCTGCCCTCCTTCCTCGGGGGCCAGCACCTGACCAGCTTCGACTGGCAGCTCGCGCTCGGCGGCGAACGCCTGAGCGCCGCCGAGATGGACCGCCTGGCCGAGGCCCACCGCCCCGTGGTACGCCTGCGCGACCAGTGGGTGCTCATCGACCCCGCCCTGGCCCGCAAGGCCCGCCGCCGCGACCTCAAGCCGCTGACCGGCATCGAGGCGCTGGCCGCGGCGCTGACCGGCACGGTCGAGGTCGAAGGGGAGGACGGCCAGGCCGAACAGGTGCCCGTCGAGCCGACCGCCTGGCTGGACGAGCTGCGCGAGCGCCTGTCCGAGCCCGCCGACGCCGACCCGCCCGACGGCCTGGCCGCCACCCTGCGCGACTACCAGCTCGCCGGGCTGCGCTGGCTGGTCAGGATGACCTCGCTCGGGCTGGGCGCCTGCCTGGCCGACGACATGGGCCTGGGCAAGACGATCACGCTGATCGCCCTGCACCTGCACCGCGCCTCGGGGGCCACGCTCGTGGTCTGTCCCGCCTCGCTGCTGGGCAACTGGGAACGCGAGATCACCCGGTTCGCGCCCGGGGTGCCCGTACACCGCTACCACGGCGGCAACCGGGCCCTGCCGGAGGAGGGGGCGCAGGAGGGGTTCGTGCTCACCACGTACGCCACCATGCGCCTGGACGCGGGCCGCCTGGCAGAACAGCCCTGGGGCCTGCTGGTCGCCGACGAGGCCCAGCACGTCAAGAACCCCGCCTCCGGCACCGCCAAGGCGCTGCGCGAGATCCCCGCCGCCGCCCGCGTGGCCCTGACCGGCACCCCCGTGGAGAACAACCTGTCGGAGCTGTGGGCCATCCTCGACTGGACCACGCCGGGGCTGCTCGGCCCGCTCTCCCGGTTCCGCGCGCGCTGGGCCAAGCCCGTCGAGTCGGGCGACGGCGAGGCGGCCGAGCGGTTCGCGCGGCTGGCCGGGCCGTTCCTGCTGCGCCGCCGCAAGAGCGACCCCGGCATCGCGCCGGAGCTGCCGCCCAAGACCGAGACCGACCGGCCCGTCCCGCTCACCCCCGAGCAGGCCGGCCTGTACGAGGCGGTGGTCCGCGAGAGCATGGCCCAGATCGCCGCCGCCGACGGCATGGCCAGGCGCGGGCTGATCGTCAAGCTGCTCACCGGGCTCAAGCAGATCTGCAACCACCCCGCCCACTACCTGAAAGAGGCCGGCCAGCGCCTGCCCGGCCGCTCCGGCAAGCTGGAGCTGCTCGACGAACTCGTCGACACCATCGTCGCCGAGGACGGCGCGGTGCTCGTCTTCACCCAGTACGTCGCGATGGCCCGCCTCCTGGAACACCACCTCACCGGACGCGGCGTGGCCACCCAGCTCCTGCACGGCGGCACTCCCGTCGCCCGCCGCGAGGAGATGGTGCGGCGCTTCCAGGACGGCAGCGCGCCGGTGTTCCTGCTGTCGCTCAAGGCCGCCGGCACCGGCCTCAACCTGACCCGCGCCGACCACGTCATCCACTACGACCGCTGGTGGAACCCGGCCGTGGAGGACCAGGCCACCGACCGCGCCTACCGGATCGGCCAGACCAGGCCGGTGCAGGTGCACCGGCTCATCGCCGAAGGCACGATCGAGGACCGCATCGCCCAGATGCTCGCCGCCAAGCGCTCGCTCGCCGATGCCGTGCTGGCCTCCGGCGAGGCCGCCTTCACCGAGCTGACCGACGCCGAACTCGCCGCCCTGGTGGAGCTCCGATGACCGCCCCCGGCAAGTCAGACCCCGGCACGTCCGCCGCCCGTGGATTCGCCGCGTTCGCCCCGCAGCGCGCCGGCGCCCGCTTCGCCACCTCCTGGTGGGGCCGCGCCTGGGTCCAGGCCGTGGAGGACACCTCCCTCGACCACGTCCTGCTGCGCAAGGGCCGCGCGTACGCCAAGACCGGCCAGCTCGGCCCCATCACGGTCAGCCCCGGCCGCATCGCCGCCGTCGCCGAGAGCGAGTACGACGTCGTCGTCCGCGTCGAGCAGCTCACCGACGCCGCCTGGGAACGCTTCCTGGACCAGGTCGCCGCCAAGGCCGGGCACATCGCCGCGCTGCTCGACCGCGACATGCCGCACGAGCTGGTCGAGGCCGCCGAGGACGCCGCCGTGCCGCTGCTGCCGGCCGTCGGCGACCTGGAGCCCGAGTGCTCCTGCCCCGACTGGGGTCACCCCTGCAAGCACGCCGCCGCCCTGTGTTACCAGGCGTCGTGGCTGCTGGACGCCGACCCGTTCGTGCTGCTGCTCATGCGCGGGCGGGGCGAGGGCGAGGTGATCGAGGCGCTGCAGGAGCGTGACGTGCCCACCGCTGTGCCCGCTGTCGGGCCCGCTGATGGGGAGGCCGTGGCGCCGTCCGGGACGCCTGCCGGCGTGGCGTTCACGGCCGGGGTGCCGCCGCTGCCGCTGCCGCCGCCGTACGACGTCGGCTACACCGCGCCCGCCCTGCACCCCGCTCCCGGCGCCGACCCGGCCGCGCTGGCGGTGCTGGCGGCCGCCGCGTCCG
>NZ_BAAAZP010000039.1:0-25871 GCF_039536965.1 Nonomuraea antimicrobica
TCGACGCCGCCGACGCCCTGTGCGACCTCCTCCTGCAGACCGCCGGCCACGAATCCCCCACCGCCTCGGGCTCCTACGCGCCGGGCTCGCCGGGCTCGCCGGGTTTTCCCGGGGCCAGGTAGCGGAACGCCTCGTGCGCCGAGCTGACGCTGTCGCGCAGCGCCTGCTCCAGCCGGTCGGCGTCGTCGGACAGACGCCCCAGCTCAGGGATCGCCGACCCGGCGGCGCCCGACTCGGCGAGCAGCTCCTCGTAGCGGGGCAGCTTGGCGCTGAGGCGTTCGATCTGGTTCCTGGCCCTGAAGGCGCGCTCGGCGTCGGCCACGTGGCCCGCGTAGCGCTCCAGGGCCTCGACGCGGGCCAGCACCGCCCGCTGGCTGCTGTCGAGTGCGTGGGCCAGAGGCGACGCCACGGCGGCCACCTCGGGCGTGACGCCCTCGGAGACGACCTCCTGGTGCTCGGCGCGCAGCCCGGACAGCTTGGCCAGCAGCCGGGCGATCTCCCACTCCTGGGCGGGCAGCATCACGCCGTTGCGTACGTCGTCGAGCAGCCCCTCGGCGTTCACGCTGGAGCCCATGACCTGGTCGATGGCGGTCTGCGCGCGGGCCATGAGGCTCCTGGCGGGCTCGTCGAGCCGGTCGCGCAGGACGTAGCGGCCCTCGTTGCGGACGGCGGCCTCGTAGACGTCGCGCTCCAGCGCGTGCCGCCGCTCCACCTCGGCGTCGGGCCTGGGCCTGAGCAGGACGCCGACGGTCAGCAGGGCCGACCCCGTCATGATCACCGCGAAGGGCGTGTAACGCTCGGCGACGAACAGCGCCAGCCCGTAGACCGCCGCGGCCAGGGCCGTCACGATCGCCGCCAGCCTGACCATCCGGCCGATCACCGGGGCCGCGCGGTGCTTGTGCTCGGGCACCCAGCCCGCCAGCACGCGCAGGAGGAGTTTGCGGTTGTCCCGCAGGAGGGCGGCGGTGTCGGCGGGCACGTCAGGGTCGACGATCACTTTCGCGGGACGTCCGGCCACGTCGCTGATCCTCCCCTGCGCCCTTCCGTCCGAATGTCAGCTCTCCAGGTAGCGGAACGCCTCGTGGGCGGACTCCACGCTGCGTCGTAAGGTGCGTTCGAGGAGGTCGGCGTCCTCGGTCAGCCGCTCGATCTCGGGCACGGCCAGCGAGTCGGCGCCCGACTCGGCGAGCAGCTCCTCGTAGCGGGGCAGCCTGGCGCGCAGCTCCTCGATCTGGCCGCGGGCGTGAAAGGCGCGCTCGGCCTCGGCGACGTGGCCGGCGTAACGTTCCAGCGCCTCCACCCTGGCGACCACGGCGGCCTCGCTGTTGACCAGGGCCCGTTCGAGCGGCTCGATCACCGCGGCCACCTCGGGGGCGATGCCTCTGGCCAGCAGTTCGCGGTGCTCCAGCCGCAGCGCCGACAGTTTGGCGAGCAGGCGGGCGATCTCCCACTCCTGGACGGGCAGCATGACGGCGTTGCGGGCGTCGTCGAGCAGGCCCTCGGCGTTGACGTGGGAGCGCAGCACCGAGCCGATCGCGCGCTGCGCCCTGGCCAGGACGAGCGCGGCCTCGTGGTCGAAGTCCTCCTGCAGCAGGTAGCGGCCGTCGTACCAGCGGGCCTGCTCGTACACGCCGCGCTCGTTGGGGCGGGCGTCGTCGGGGACCTCGTTGATGGAGGCGATCTTGACCAGGACGATGAAGACGTACGTGCCGAGCAGTACGAACCCGGCGGGCGCCAGCGGCGGCGTGGCCAGCAGGACGGCCATGAGCGCGATCACGACGGGGGTGGCGGCCAGCAGCAGGGCCGTGGAGGGGCTGCGGGGGCGGGACACGGGCTCGACCGGAGGCGGCACCCACCCGGCTCTGACCCTGGACAACAACGAGGCGTTGGCACGCAACAGTCCGGCAACCTCCGGCGGCACCGCCGGATCGACGACCACACCCACGTTCTGTCCTGGCACCCTGGCGCCCCCAACGCTCGTGATATTGGGATATTACGTAGATTTGAGCCCAGGTGTCAGCCTCCGAAAAGGTCAGACCGGAGAACCATCCGTCAGGAAACCCCGCCCCGCGACCCGCCGCCCCACGCTCCGCCGCTCACTCACCGGGCATCAGCGCGCTCTGGTGGATCTCCCACAGGGCCGTCTCGGGGATGCCCGCCTTGACGAGCTGTTCCCACGTCTCCATCCGGTCGGCGGGGTCGGCGAGCATGGCGTGCAGCAGCGGGCGCAGCTCGCCCCGGTCGGCCCCCTCCTCGTGCCACATGGCGCCCAGCGCCCGGTGCATGGCCGGCGACCGTACGGCGACCGTGCGCAGCAGCTCCTCCAGGATGGCCACCCGATCCCGGTACGGCAGCGCGCGCCCGTCCCCCAGGGCCCGCAGCAGCAGGTCGAGCAGGCGCCGGTGGCGGGGCGCGTGCCCGGTGGCGACGGCGACCACGACGTCGCCCATGCCGGTGGGCTCCGTGCCGCCCCCGAGTACGACGTCCTCCTGCCCGTCCGCCATCACCCGGTGCGCGGACAGGGCGGTGACCAGCCCATTCCAGCCCTCCTGGCCGAGCTGGCCCTTCCACAGGTGGGTGAGCGAGGACCAGCGCTCCAGGTGGTCGGGGCCGGGCAGGATGGACGAGACCCGTACGGGCTCCTCGGAGGCGGTGACGATGAGCACGGTGAGGTTGGCCGAGTAGGCGGCCAGGCGGCGGGTCAGGGTGTGGCGTACCGGCCGGAACCCGGTGAAGTGGCGGCGGGGCCGCTCGTGCAGGGCGCGGTGCAGCAGCCCGGTCAGCAGTTCCACGCAGCGGGCCCGCACCGCCGAGGGCACCTCGTCCAGCAGCTCCAGGATGAACCCGACGGTGGGCCCGCGCTCGGCCACGCAGGAGTGCGAGGTGACCGCGTAGAGCAGGTCGTCGTCCACGGCCTGGACGAGGGCGAGTGGCTCGTCCCCGGCCAGACGGCGGCGCCGGTCGAGGTCGCGCAGCGCGTACATGGTCAGCCAGGCCACTAGGAACTCGCCGAAGGTGGAGTGCAGGAACGCGTGGCCCCTGCGGCGCACGAAGAAGAAGCGTTCGGTGGCCTTGCGCGCCCAGTCGACGCGCTCGTCCTCGTCGTCGGGGCCCTCCTCGCCGCCGTGGCACAGGGCGGGCAGGTCGCGTTCGAGCTGCTCGTCGGTGATGACCTGGCTGCCGCGGGCCAGCATCGACAGGGCGGCGGCGCCGAGCAGGACGAGTTCCTGGTCGATCGCGACCCGGCGCACGCCGCCGGTCTCGCGTTCGGTGTAGTCGCGCAGCAGGACCTCGTACAGGCGGGCCCTGCCCAGCGGGCCGTGGTCGTGCTGCAGCGCGTTGCCGCCGGCGTCGTAGAGCGCGAGCAGCAGCAGGAGCAGCGGCTGCCTGGCCATCTCGCCGTGGACGAGCGCCGCCGCGGCGGGCAGCGGCTTGAGGTCGCGCCGGGCGAGCAGGGCGCGGTTGGCCTGGTCCCAGATGTCGAGCCACTGGCGCACCTGGTCGTCGTCGAACGGCTGGAGCTGCACGGCCAGCAGCCCGTCGGGGAAGCGTACGCGGTCGGCGACGACGGTGCGGCTGGTCACGATGACCGCGACGGGCCGCCCGAGGCCGGCCTCCCTGGCCTGGAACTCCCGTACGCGTTCGAGGTAGTCGTAGCGGTTGAGGCTGCCCTGGACCAGCTCGTCGAAGCCGTCCAGCAGGATCACCGGCAGCGCGCCGTCGGCCGCCGCCACCAGGTCGGCGTAGGCGACCTGCTCCCCCAGCACCTCGGCCACGGCCTGCTCGATCTGCTCGGTGACGCCCGCGCGCGCCCGTACGCCGCGCAGCTCCACCCTGATCGGCAGGAACTCCGACCTGGCCAGCCGGGCGGCCAGCACCTCGGTCAGCTTGGTCTTGCCCGAGCCGGGCTCGCCGAGCACGAGCAGGGGCGCCTGGGTGGCGCGCAGCGAGGTGAGGTGCCCGGCGAGGAACGCCTCGGCGTCCGGCAGCTGCCGCTGGCGGGCCCACCAGTCGCGCAGGGCGGGCGAGGACTCGACTGCCAGCTCGGCCACCCGGCAGCGCGGGCTCAGGTAGCCCTCGCCGAGCAGCGGCAGCGAGACGTCCTCGGGCAGCTTGCCGGCCACGAGCAGGGGCTGGTCGAGCGCGTTGGCGGCCATCCTGACCTGGTGGATCATGGGACGGTCGCCGACCCGGGGCGGGGCCAGCTCGGCCAGCAGCCACGCCACCCGCGACAGCGCCGTGGCGGGCGGCGGGCGTTCGGTGACGAGGCTGCGCACCCCGAACTCGTGGCTGTCGAGCGCCAGCGACCGGTAGTCCTCCTCATAGATGCGCAGCGCGTGCGCGGGCGGCCCCTCGGCGAGCAGGCGGGGCAGCAGGAGCTGGTCGTCGACGGACAGCTCGTCCCAGAGCGCCAGGCCGCCGACGTATCCGGCCAGGGCCTCCGACATGCGCAGGTAGGCACGTTCCACGGCGGCGCGGGTCTCGGAGTAGGGCAGGTGCGGCTCGGGCGTGGGCAGCCGCTCCAGCAGCAGCCCGGCCACGAGCCTGGCGAACCGTTCGGCCGTCGGCACGCCGTGGGAGATGCGCTCGGGGCGGTCGAGCCGGTCGAGGGTGAACGGCAGCTTCGCCTCGCCGAGCGCCTCGAAATACGCCGACACGACGATCGCGGCGTGCGCCGCGGCCAGCCGCTGGGTGCGGGTGAACCGGTCGACACCGCTCTTCAGCTCGGGCATGCGGCGCATGACGTCCTCGCCGTAGGCGACGATGCCGTCGCGCATGTCGCGCAGGTTCGCGGTGAGCCGGGTGCCGCCGGCCAGCGCCCAGCCGGTGCGCTCGGCCTCCGAGGCGAACCCGATCACCTTGACGAGCCTGCCGTCCTTGCATCCGAGAATCCTCAGGGCGTCGGCGTAGCTCGGGGTTTCGATCATGGCCTCCTCCCGAGACTGAGATGTCCCATCATGCGCAGAACGCCCCGATCCCCGCACGCTCCTTCGCCAGGACGATCTGAACGTTACCCGTCCGTCATGTTCCTTTCACAGCCCGTACGATCTCCGGCAGCGCCGCCGGGTCCTCGATCGTGGACGGAGTCGCGTACGGCCTGCCGTCGGCGATGTCCCGCATCGTGGCCCGCAGGATCTTGCCCGAGCGGGTCTTCGGCAGCCGGGACACCACCACGGCGCGGCGGAAGGCCGCGACCGGGCCGATGCGCTCGCGTACGAGGGCGGTCAGCTCCCGCTCCATCTCGTCCCGGTCGCGTTCCGCGCCCGCCTTCAGCACCACGAACCCCATCGGGAGCTGCCCCTTCAGCTCGTCGGCCACGCCGATCACGGCGCACTCGGCCACGTCGGGGTGGGAGGCGATGACCTCCTCCATCGAGCCGGTCGAGAGCCGGTGCCCGGCCACGTTGATCACGTCGTCGATGCGGCCCATGACGTAGAGGTAGCCGTCTTCGTCCAGGTGGCCGCCGTCGCCCGTCAGGTAGTGGCCGGGGTAGCGGTCGAGGTAGGAGCGGGTGAAGCGCTCGTCGTCGCGGTAGAGGGTGGGCAGGGAGCCGGGCGGGAGCGGCAGCCTGACGGTGACGGCGCCCTCGGTGCCGGGCGGGCAGTCGCGGCCGTCGGCGTCGAGGACGTGCACGTCCCAGCCGGGCACGGGCCTGGTGGGCGAGCCGGGCTTGAGCGGCAGCGCTTCGATGCCGACGCAGTTGGCGGCGATCGGCCAGCCGGTCTCGGTCTGCCACCAGTGGTCGATGACAGGGACGCCGAGCAGGTCGGAGGCCCAGTGGTAGGTGTCGGGGTCGAGTCGTTCACCGGCGAGGAAGAGGTACCGCAGCCCGGACAGGTCCCACTTTTTCGCGAAATTGCCGGAAGGGTCCTCTTTTTTGATGGCGCGGATCGCGGTCGGGGCGGTGAACAGCGTACGTACGCCGTGCTCGGCCACCACCCGCCAGAACGCGCCGGGGTCGGGGGTGCCGACGGGTTTGCCCTCGTACAGGACGGTCGTGCAGCCCGCGAGCAGCGGCGCGTAGACGATGTAGGAGTGGCCGACCACCCAGCCCACGTCGGAGGCGGCCCAGTAGACCTCGCCGGGCGCGGCCCCGTACACGTGGGACATGCTCCAGTGCAGCGCCACCGCGTGCCCGCCGTTGTCGCGCACGACACCCTTGGGCGAGCCGGTCGTGCCGGAGGTGTAGAGGATGTAGAGCGGGTCGGTGGCGGCCACGCTCACGCACCCGGCCGGTTCCGCGGCGCGCACGGCCGCCGCCCAGTCGAGGTCGCGGCCCGGCGTCAGCTCCGCCGCGCACTGGGGCCGCTGGAGGACCACGCAGTGGGCCGGCCGGTGCGCGGCCTGCTCCAGCGCGTCGTCGAGCAGCGGTTTGTAGGCCACCACCCGGGTGGGCTCGATCCCGCAGGACGCCGACAGCACCACCTTGGGCCGGGCGTGGTCGATCCGCACGGCCAGCTCCCCGGCCGCGAACCCGCCGAACACCACCGAGTGCACCGCCCCGAGCCGGGCGCAGGCCAGCATCGCGACCACCGCCTCGGGCACCATGGGCATGTAGATCACCACGGTGTCGCCGGCCGTCACGCCGAGGCCGCGCAGCATGCCCGCCGTCCTGGCCACCTGCTCCAGCAGCTCGGCGTAGGTGAAGACGCGCACGACGCCGGTGACCGGGCTGTCGTGGATCAGCGCCGCCTGCTCGCCGCGCCCCTGGGCGACGTGCCGGTCGAGGGCGTTGTGGCAGGTGTTGAGCCGCCCGTCGGGGAACCAGCGGCCCTGCGCGTGGACGGTGGCGGGCGGCACGTCCCAGTCGATCCCGAGAGCCGCCTCGCCCCAGAACGCCTCGGGCTCGTCGATGCTGCGCCGGTAGACCTCGTTGAAACCGCTCACTTGTCGATCAGAACAGCCGCCGGCCTCATAGCGCAAGATATGACGGGTGAGCGATGACATGATCCTTTCCGTGGTGGTGGGGTCGAGGGCGTACGGGCTGGACACCGACGGCTCCGACACCGACCGGCGTGGCGTGTTCGTGGCGCCCACCTCGGCGTTCTGGCGGCTGGACAAACCGGCCACGCATCGGGACGGGCCGCTGCCCGAGCAGTTCTCCTGGGAGGTGGAGCGCTTCTGCCGCCTGGCACTCGACGCGAACCCGACCGTCCTGGAGTGCCTCTGGTCGCCCATCGTGGAGGTGATCACCCCGGCCGGGCGGCGGCTGCGGGAGTTACGGGAGGCGTTCCTGTCGGAACGGGCGCAGCGGTCGTTCATCGGCTACGCCGAGGCCCAGTTCCGCCGTCTCGACCCGGAGCGGCCCAACTGGAAGCAGGCCATGCACATGGTGCGGCTGCTGCTCAGCGGCCTGCACCTGGTACGGCACGGGGAGCCGCTGGTCGCGATGGCGGCCCACCGGGAGCGCCTGCTGGCGATCCGGCGCGGGGAGGTGCCCTGGGACGAGGTGCAGAGGTGGCGGGCCGCGCTCTCGGCCGAACTGGCCGCCGCGCCCAGCGTCCTGCCGGAGCTGCCAGAGCGGGGGCGGGTGGAGGAGTTCCTGATCGGCGTGCGCGAGGAGCACCTGTGAGCGGGCTGCCGTCGCACCGGTGAGGGGAGCATGCGCCCCCCGCGACGGCGAGGACGCACAATTCCAGGTGTGACGTTGGTGGGCCGGGAGAAGGCGCTGGGGGTCGTCGAGGAGGTTCTGGCCGCGGGGTCCGGGTGCGTGGTGGTCGAAGGGCCGTCCGGGATCGGCAAGAGCCGCCTGCTCGACGAGGCGGTGCGGCGGGGGCGGGCGCGCGGGTTCGCGGTGGCGTACGGGCGGGCCACGGAGCTGGACCGGGTCGCTCCGCTGTCCACGCTCTCCCGGGCGCTCGGCACCGTAGGCACGCTCAACGCGGCGGGCGGTGGCGGCTCCGGCGATGGCGGCTTCACGGCGAGTGGTGACGGCTTGGCGGCGGGCGGTGGTGCCTTCTCGGCGGGCGGTGGCGGCTTCAACGCGGGCGGTGGTGGCTTCGCGGCGATCGAGCGGCTCGGTGAGGTGATCGACCGGTTCACGCGTTCCCGACCGCTGATGATCGTGCTCGATGACGTGCAGTGGGCCGACGAGCTGACGTGCCTGGCGCTGCGGCAGCTCGTGCCAGGACCGGCCGGATCGCCGGTGGTGTGGCTGCTGGCCCGGCGACCGCTCCCGGAGCAGGAGGCCGTGGAGCGGATGATCGCGGAAGGGGCGCGGCGGCTGCCGCTGCCACCGCTCAGCCCGGACGAGGCGGCCGAACTGTGCGAGCGCGTGCTCGGGGCGCGGCCGGGCGCGTCGGTGCTGGAGCTGGCGCGTGCCGGGGGTGGCAACCCGTTCCTCCTGGTGGAGGTGCTGAACGGGCTGCTGGCGGATGGCCGCGTCTCGGTGCTCGACGGCGTGGCCTCGATCACGGGCGGCTCGGTGCGGGGTGACTCGGTGCGGGGCGGTTCGGTAAGGGGCGGCTCGGTGCGGGACGGCTCGGGCGGTCGTGGAGGTGGGCAGTCCGGTGGGCCGGGGGAATCGGGCGCGTTCGGCATGGGCCGAGCTGCCGGTGGGCTGCCGACGGGGTTCGTCGCGGCGGTGGAGCGGCGGTTGCGGGACCTGTCGGGCGAGGCGCGGCGGTTGCTGGAGGTGGGTGCGGTGCTGCGGCGGCCGTTCTCCGTGCACGAGGCCGCGGGGGTGCTGGGGATGGCGCCCGGCGGGTTGTCCGGGCAGGTCGAGGAGGCCGTACGCGCGGGGGCCCTGGTGGGTGAGGGCGACCGGCTGGCGTTCCGGCACGACCTCATCCGGGAGGCGGTGTACGGCGGGCTCGGGGCGGCGATCAGGACCGCCCTGCATCGGGAGGCGGCATCCGTGCTCCGGCGAGAGGGCCGCCCACCGGCGGAGCTGGCCGAACACCTGCGGCACGGAGCCCGTGTGGGGGACGCGGCGGCCGTACAGGAGCTTCGGGCCGCCGCCGCGGAGATGACGGCGACGGCCCCTTCGGCCGCCGCCGACCTGATGCTGCGTGCCCTGGAACTGGCAGGCTGGAGACCCGGTGAACACGGCAATTCGACCCCGGCTACACCCAGCGATCTCCCCGCGGACAGCGATCTGCTTGCGGACAGCGATCTCCTCGTGGGTGGCGGGCTCCTCATGGGTGGCGGGGCCGCAGGTGACGGCGGGACTGCGGGCGGGCTCGGGATCGGGGCTGAGGGCGAGGCCGGGATCGGGGCTGGAAGCGAGGCTGGGGGCGGGGTTGAGGGCGGGGTTGAGGGCGGGGTTGGGGTGGTGGTGGGTGGGGTGGTGCGGTTGCTGGCGTCTGCGGGGAGGCTTGGGGAGGCGCGGGAGGTCGCCGACGCGCACGGCGTCCCCGTCAGCGCGGCTGAGGCGGCCGGGATCGCGCTCGGGCTGGCCGAGGCGCTCAAGCACGCGGGCGACGACCAGGGCGTCATCCAGCGGACCGGCCGGGTGCTGGCGCTGCCCGGCGTACCGGTGCGGGAGCGGGCCCGGCTGCTGGCCGTACGGGCGCACGCGTTGACGATGACCGGCCAGATCGACGCGGCCGACGCCGCGGCTACGGCGGCGGTCGCGGAGGGCGAGGTGTTCGCGCAGGTCGTGGGGTTGCAGGCGCGGTCCGCCGTGGCGCTCCTGAGGGGCGACCTGCGTGACGCGCTGCGGCACGCGCGGCGGGCGGTGGACCTGGCGGACGCGGCGGGCGGAGAGACGGCCCATCGGCATCCGCGGTTGTGGCTGGGGGCCGCGCTGACGGCGTTGGACCGGTTCGAGGCGGCGCGCGAGGCGTACGCGGTGGTCGAGCAGCAGTCCGGACGGCTCGGTACGGCCTGGGCGATGCCGTTGCTGCACCGGTTCAGGGCCGATCTGCTGCTGGCCTGGGGACGCCTCGACGACGCGGCGGCCGAGGCCGAGGCGGGGCTGCGGGTGGCCGAGCGGCTCTCGGCCATGGCCCTGGCACCGGCGCTGCTGGGCGTGCTCGGGCACGTGGCCCTGCTACGGAACGAGCCGCAGGCGGCGCGGGGCTTCCTGGAGCGGGGACGGGAGCTGGCGGGCGACGGTCCTGGCCTGGTGGCGGAGGAGCTTGGCCGGGTGATCGAGGAACTTCGCCGGTATGGCGGCCACGCTCCTCCGGCGGCCGGGCTCGGGCGGGGCGAGGCGTTGACGTACCTGATCGTGCGGGAGCCATGGCTGGCGGCGCGGGCACGGGCGGTGCCCGGGGTCGTGGAGTGCGTACGCGACCTGGCCCGGCGCAATCCCGGCCACGTGTCCCTGGCGGCCGGGGCCGCGCACGCCGAGGGACGGCTGGAGGAGGCCATCGAGCTGTACCGGGCTGGACCGCGGCCCCTCGGGCTGGCGGCGGCGCTGGAGGAGGCGGGGCGGCACGACGAGGCCCTTGAGGTCTACCGGGCCTGCGGCGCCGTACGGAGCGGCGCCGCGCACCCGGGCAGGCCCGGCGGCGGGTGGGCGGCGTTGACCGCGGCCGAGCTACGCGTGGTACGGCTGGTCGCGCAGGGCATGACCAACAGGGAGACGGCGGCCGCCCTGTTCCTGTCGCCGCACACCATCGACACCCACCTCCGCCATGCCTTCGCCAAGCTGGGCGTGAACAGTCGGGTGGAGCTGACCCGTCAGGTCCTCGCCCACGAACCGCCCGGCCCCGCCACCCCCTGAAAGCCACACCCCTGAGGGACGCCGATGTCATGCGGTGTGTCCCCCTCCGACGTCCCCCCGGTGAGGCGGCGTCGGGTCGGGGCCGGTCGGGTCGGGGCCGGGGCGGGCGAGGTCGGGGCGGGGCCTGGGTTTCAGGGGTGGGGTTCAGGGGTGGAGGTGGGGTAGGAGGGCTTGGGCGTCCTGGTCGGTGAGCTGGATGCCGATCTCCCTCCCTAGCCACTCCGCCAGTTCCCCGGCGTCGGCGAACGTCACGTCCTCCAGCCGGATCCGTTCCCCGGCCGTGGTCCGCTGCACCGCCACGTGCCGGACGAACGGCGAACGCGGGCTGTTGGCCACGTAGAAGTTCGCCACCTCGAAGTCGCTGGGGAAGTGCGGCTCGTCGGGGCGGAGGGCGTACAGTTCCGTGTCTCCGGCGTGCAGCACCCAGAAGTCTCCGTCCCGTCCCAGGCTCCACCGCCAAGGGCCGGACGTCAGCTCCGCCCCTTCCTCGAACGGGATCGGCTCGACCAGCCCCTCCCCGCCGAAGCCGACGTCGGCCAGCCACGTGCGCCCGTCCGCCTCGACGGTGAGCGTGGCGTGCGAGCGGGGCAGGTGGCGGCGGCCGAGCCGGATCCTGGCCAGATGCCGGGTCAGGGTGAAGCCGAGGCGTTCCAGCGCGGCGGCGAACAACAGGTTGTGCTCGTGGCAGTAGCCGCCGCGCCCGCCCGTCACCAGCTTGTCCTGCAGCGCCCCCAGGTCGAGAAGGGCGCCCCGGCCGAGGACCACGTCGACGTTCTCGAAAGGGATGGCGCGCACGTGCGCCAGGTGGACCTCGCGCAACGTCCGCGCCGTCGGGGCGAGCGGTCCGTCGTACCCGATCCTGGACAGGTAGGCGTCGAGGTCGAGTTTCTCTGTGTCCCACGTCATGTGATCAACGATGCGGGACGGCCGGGGCGCCGCACATCACGCGTTCACGCCATTGGGCGACAGCACCATCCGTACGGCGAAGTTGCGGTAACCGGACCGTTCGAACGCCCGCGCCATGGGCAGGTTGCCCGCGTCCGTGTCCGCGACGATCCGCTGCACCCCGCGCGCGGCGTGGCTGCGGGTGATCTCCGCGAGCAGGTCGTCGACGTACCCGTGGCCGCGCCGCTCGGGCACCACCCCCAGGTAGCCCACGACGGGCCCGGCGTTGTTGGCCGACGGCAGGGCGACGCCCACGAGGTCCCCGCCCGCGTCGTACGCCAGCCGCCACCACGTCCGGTCCCCGGGCATCGACCTGTAGTCGCCGACGTCCTCCCGCGCCTGCGTCTCCGGGTCCGTGACGGTCAGGGCCCGGCGGGTGTGGGCGTCCAGCGTCCCGGCCGCCACCCTGCGGAAGGCCGCGACGAACGCCTCGTCGTCGTCATTCCCCAGGAACACCAGCCGGTCGGAGGGCTCGGGCACGGGGGCGTCGCCCGCCGTCCAGGCGTAGCGGAGGCGTTCGAGCTCCTCGGTGAGCCCGGCGCGTCCGGCGGCCGCCCAGCGCCAGGCGATGGCGGCGCTCGCCCTGGGGTCGTCGCGCCAGCCGTTGGACAGGAAGACGTGGTAGTCGGGCGCCTGTCCGTAGGCGGCGTGGGCCCGGTTCAGCAGTTCGGCGGCCAGTCCCACGGGGTCGGCGACGGACGGGTGGACGTACAGGCAGTCGAGCGCGAGCGGCCTGTCGGCGTCGGGGAAGCTCCACCAGACGGCGCGGGCCAGGATCTCGCCGGTCGGCTCGTCCTCGGCCAGCCAGATGTGGGCGAAGCGGTAGTCGCCGCCCTCCAAGAACGACAGCAGCCGCTCGGGATGCGACCAACTGATGGACTCGTCGACGACGCAGCCGAGCAGGCGGTCTAGATCGTCCTCGACGGCGGTACGGAAACGCATGGTTCCTCCGAGAAGCAGAAGATTCGGGCGCGGCGCGCGCCCGGCCTGATACCGATCACCTCAGCGCCTCCTTTCTTCCGACTTTTCGGTGTCTGCGGATACTTTAACGGAGATATCGCGACAGGATGGGCTAGTGAGCTCCTACGCCGACGACACACTGCCCCTGCAGCCCCCGATCCGGCTGCCCGCCGAGGCCACGCTCGCGGCGGCCGTACGCGCCGCTCCTCTGGCGGCGGAGCTGAAGCCGGAGGGCGACGACGCGGAGGTGCTGGCCGTCTGGTTGGACCACTGCCGGGCCCTGCTGGCCGAGGACGAAGGGCTGTTGCTCGAGCTGATCAGGATGTTCCTGTCCAGGGAGCCGCTCCAGGGCGGGGCGCCCGCCGCGCTGACGGGGCTGGGGCTGGTGCGGCAGGCGGAGCCGTACACGCTGAGCTGGCTCGGGCTGTGGGCGGCGCGGCAGGTCATCGTCGAGACCACGGGGCAGGACGTCCCGGTCATGGGCTCGCTCGCGGACGCCGACGCGGCGACGCTGCTGCACGGGCTGCGGGCCTACCCGGAGGCCGAGCGCGGCGAGGAGCTGGCCGGATGGCTCAAGGGCTGGGACGCCTCGGAGGCGGCGGCCCAGCTCGCCTCCGCGCTGGGCGCGGTGAGCCCGCTGAGCAGGGCGGTCGGGGTGGAGCTGCTGACGTCGGACCTCGGGGAGGAGGGGCGGCGGGCGCTGGCCCGGCTGCTGGAGGAGCCCAGGCTGGGCGCGCTGATCGCGGCCAGGACCGGCCGCGAGGAGCGGCAGCCCGCGCCGGACGAGATCGCGTGGGTGCTGGTGGACATGGCGGCGGCGCTGCTGGAGTTCGGGGGCGAGACGGGCGAGGTGATCGAGTCGATCGCCATGGGGATGGACGCGGAGGAGCAGGCGGGCACGATCGCGATCCTGGCGTTCGGGGACCACCCGTGGACGGGGCAGGTGCTGCGGGTGTTCATCGACCACCATCCGGACGAACGGGTGTCGGCCGCGGCCCGCAAGGCCCTGCGCCGCCTGCACGGCCTGGCCGACGTCCGAGGGTAACCGGGTCCGGCCGGTGCGGGCGCTCGGGTGCGGGCGAGTGCGGGCGTTCGGAGGCCGGGGCTCTGGTCCTGCCGGGTGCGAGCGCCGACGAGCGGGGACGGCGTCCGGGGTTGCCGGACGGAGGTGGCGTCGGCGCCGGTAGAGTCGGCCCGGTGACCAAGCATGCGATCTTCCCCCAGACCGGCATCCTCGGTGACGCGTTCGCCTGTGGCTGCGGGGTTCTGCTGGGCGGCCGGATGACCGCCGAGCTGCACGCCGCCGAGAACGGGATGTGCTCGGTGTGCCTCGGCACGGCCGCGGAGGAGGCGGCGCCCGGCCTGACGCGTGACTGCACGGGCTGCGCGGGCACCGGGCGGCGGCGCGAGCAGATCACCTGGCAGCTCGCGCACGCCGAGGCCGAGCATCTCATCACGATGACCGTCGTGCGCGGGGTGGTGGCGGGGTTCGACGGCCCGTTCCACCTGTCGGAGATCGCCGACACGGTGCGCAACGGGCTGGGGCTGCCCACGGGCCGCCTGCCGGTCGGTCCCAGGGTGCGCGACCTGCTGCTGCAGTTGCAGGCCGCGGGCGAGATCACCATGCTGTCCGCGCCCGACGAGATGATCGGCTCGGACATGGTCCTCTACCGCGACCCACAGTGGCAGCGCGCCCGCACCCTCGGCCTCTGAGCCACCCGCCCTCCGGAGCACCCCGACGGTGCCCCCGATCAGGTGGGCACGGTCAGGTGGGCACGGTCAGGTAGACACGGTCAGGTGGTGACGCGGCAGACGATCTCGCCGTGCAGGAGTGAGATCCAGCCGTCCGGGTCGGCGGCCCACTCCAGCCACCCCTCCGAGACGCGCCGCAGGTCGGACTCCGTGGCCGCGCCGCTGGCCAGTGCCTGCTCGGCCATCGACGAGCGCAGGATCCGCTCCGCCCACATCCCGCCCCACCACGCCCGGTCTTCGGGCGTGGCGAAGCACCAGGTGGAGGAGGTGGCGGTGATGTCGTCGAACCCGGCGGCGCGGGCCCACGACAGCAGCCGCCGCCCCGCGTCCGGCTCGCCCCCGTTGCCCCGGGCGATCTTCTGGTAGAGCGCCATCCACTCGTCCAGCGCGGGCAGCCGCGGGTACCAGGCGAAGGCGGAGTAGTCGCTGTCGCGGGCCGCCACGAGGCCGCCCGGTCTGGCCACCCGCCCCATCTCCCGCAGCGCCCGTACGGGGTCGCCCACGTGCTGCAGCACCTGATGGGCGTGCACCACGCAGAACGTGTCATCGGGGAAACCGAGCGCGTGCACGTCGGCCACGGCGAAGTCCACGTTCGTCAACCCTCTGGCCGCGGTCTCGGCCCTGGCCAGGTCGAGAGCCTGTGCACTCACCTCGGACGCCGTCACGTGCCCGTCGGGGACGAGCGCCGCCAGGTCGGCGGTGATCGTGCCCGGCCCGCTGCCCACGTCAAGGAGCTTCATGTGCGGCCTGAGGTGGGGCAGCAGGTACGCGGCCGAGTTGCCGGCGGTGCGCCAGCGGTGCGAGCGCAGCACGGACTCGTGGTGGCCATGCGTGTACACGGCGTCCATCGGCGAACTCCCTCGTTCTTCCTCGGTTCTGTGAACGTGCCGACCACTCTAACGACATCTCATTATTCAAGAAAGAACGTATCGACATACGAGACGCGACCGAGCCGCCGTCAGCCGCTCGTAAACTTGTTGCGAATCGTTCGCAATCAGGAGGGGCGTTGGTCGTGGGAGAGGTCCGGCCGATCGTGCACGTGGGTGACCCGGTGCTGCACCACCCGTGCGAGCCGGTCACCCGGTTCGACGGCGAGCTGGCCGCGCTGGTGGCGGACATGTTCGCGAGCATGTACGCGGCCGAGGGCGTGGGCCTGGCCGCCAACCAGATCGGCGTGCCGCTGCGCGTGTTCGTCTATGACTGCCCCGACGCCGACGGGGAGCGGCACAAGGGCGTCGTCGTCAATCCCGAGCTGGAGCTGCCCGGCCTCGGCGAGCGGCGGCTCGACGCCGACGACGAGGGCTGCCTGTCGGTCCCCGGCCAGTACGCCCCGCTCCCCCGCCCCGACCGCGCCACGGTGCGCGGGTTCGACGCCGATGGCGAGCCCGTCACCGTCGAGGGCACCGGCCTGCTGGCCCGCTGCCTGCAGCACGAGACCGACCACCTCGACGGGCAGCTCTACATCGACCGCCTGCCGGCCAAGCGCCGCAAGCAGGTGCTGGCCGCGTACGAGGCGGCAAAATCCACTAAAGCGGACACATCACCGCTATAGTGGAGGAATGTCAGGCGAAGGGATTCTCTCCAGCGGGCTGTCCATGGCCGAGCTGGGGCGGCGTGTGCGCGGGGAGCGGCGGGCGCGCGGGCTGTCCATCGAGCGGCTGGCCGAGCTGAGCGGCATCAGCAGGAGCATGGTCTCCGACGTCGAACGGGGCGCCAAGACCCCGACGGTGCTGGTGCTCGACCGGCTCGCCACGGCCCTGGGCACGTCGATCTCCCGGCTGCTCGACGAGCCCGCGCACAGTGCGATGCGGGTGCTGCGCCACGCCGACCAGCGGGTGCTGCGCGACCCGTCCGGCTGGGAGCGGCGGGTGCTGTCGCCGGTGCTGGGCGAGGTGGAGTTCGAGTTCATGCGCACGACCATCGGGCCGGGCGTGGACGCGGGCGAGTTCGCGCCGCACGCGCCGGGCTCGCGGGAGTACCTCGCCGTCGAGCGCGGCGGCCTGCGGCTGACGATCGACGGCAGACCGTACGCGCTGGCGGCGGGCGACTCGGCGTACTACCCGGGCGAGTGCCGCCACGCCTTCGCCAACGACGGCACCACCGACTGCGTCTACTACCTGGCCATGGAGCTGGGCGGAGCCGGGCACCACGAACCACAGGGGGGATCGGCCGATGGATGAGCTGCGCCGGGCCGGAGCGAAGGCCGCCACGATCGTGGCCGACCATCTCGACGGCGTCGCCGCCGGGCCGGTGTGGCGGCCGGTGCCCGACGGCGAGCGGTCCTGGCTGAGCGGCCAGGACCTCCCCGAGCACGGGCGCGGGCTCAACGAACTACTGGAGGACGCGCGGGCGCACGTCCTGCCCTACCCGATGGGCAACGGTCACCCGCGCTTCTTCGGCTGGGTGAACTCGCCCCCGAACCCCGCCGGGGTGCTGGTCGAGCCGCTGGCCGCCGCGCTGGACCCGAGCTGCGCGGGCGGCGACCACGCGGGGCCGCACCTGGAGCGCGCGGTGGTGCGCTGGCTGGCCGGGCTCGTCGGCTTCCCGCACCCGCCCGGCGGCGGGCTGCTGACCAGCGGCGCGTCCATGGCCACGATCATCTGCCTGGCCGCCGCCCGCCAGCGGGCCGCGCTGGCCGACGGCTGGGACGCCCGCGAGGAGGGGCTGTCGGGGCGGCCGGGCATGGTCCTGTACGTCACCGAGGAGGGGCACAGCTGCCTGCACAAGGCCGTCCAGCTCCTGGGCCTCGGGGCACGGCACGTGCGTACGGTGCCGGTGGACGCGGCGTACCGGATGGACGTGGCCGCGCTGCGCACCATGATCGTCGAGGACCGCGCGGCCGGGCTGCGGCCGTTCTGCGTGGCGGGCAGCGCGGGCACCGTGAACTCCGGCGCGGTCGACCCGCTGGACGAGATCGCCGATGTGGCCGCCGAGCACGGGCTCTGGTTCCACGTGGACGGGGCCTACGGCGCGCTGGGCGTCCTGGCCGACGGGGCGGCGGCGCGCTTCCTGGGGATGGAACGGGCCGACTCGCTGGCCCTCGACCCGCACAAGTGGCTCGGGGTGCCGGTGGGCTGCGGCTGCGCGCTGCTGCGCGACCCGGGCGCCGCGCGGGCGGCGTTCAGCCTGGTGCCGTCGTACCTGGTCGACGACAACGCGGGCGAGCTGGGCTGGTTCGCCGAGTACGGGCCGGAGCAGACCCGCCCGTTCCGCGCGCTGAAGACCTGGGCGACCCTGTCGCACCTGGGCCGCTCGGGGGTCGCGCGCCTGGTGAACCACACGGCGGGGCTGGCCCGTACGCTCGCCGCCCTGGTCGAGGAGGCGCCCGACTTCGAGCTGCTCGCCCCCGTCGCCACCTCGATCACGGCCTTCCGGCACGTCCCGCGCGCCGACGCGCCCGACCGGGCCGTCCCGGACGCCGACGGGCTCACCCCGGCCATCCGCGACGAAGACGGGCTCGACCTGGCGGCCCTTGACGAAGACGCGCTCGACCGGCTCAACCTGGCCCTTCCCGGCGCCGTCCAGGCCCGTGGCAACGTCTTCCTCACCGGCACCCGGCTGGGCGGGCGGGCGGCGCTGCGGGCCTGCTTCCTGCACCCGGACACGACCGAGGCGGACCTGACGCTGCTGCTCGACGAGATCCGGCTGGCGGCGGGAACGCTCCAGCAGGGGCGCTCCAGCCGGGACAACCGGCCGGTGCCGGTCAAGGCACGCGCGGCGCACAGGCCGGACACGCCCGCCATACCCAGATAACCGACAAAGTCCCGTGAAACGCGGATCCGCCCGGGTAGAGGTCGGCTGGACCGACCCTCAGGAGGATCCCATGGCGAAGACCGTGGCAGATGTGATGACGTCCCACCCGGCGACGGTCGAGGCCGACGACCCGGTGTCCGTCGCGGCCACGCTCATGCGCGACCACGACACCGGGGCGATCATCGTCAACGACAACGGCCGCCTGATGGGCATCGTCACCGACCGCGACATCACCGTGCGCGTGGTCGCCGACGAGCGGGGCCCGGACACCCCGGTACGCGAGGCGTGCAGCCCGTCCGTCGAGGCCATCGGCCCGGACACGAGCATCGAGCAGGCCGTCCGGCTCATGCGTACGCACGCCGTACGCCGCCTGCCGGTGGTCGAGGACGGCCGCGCAGTCGGCGTCGTGAGCCTGGGCGACCTGGCACTCGAACGCGACCCGAACTCCGCCCTCGCCGACATCTCGGCCGCCGAGGCCAACCGCTGAGCGGTAACGTGGCCGCGTGGTCACGGTCGACGACGTACGGCGGTTCGCGCGCACGCTCCCGCGCTCCTCGGAGCACCTCATCCGCGACCGCGTGAAGTTCCGCTTGGGCAAAATCGTCTACGTGGCGTTCTCGCGGGACGAGACGCTGATGGGCTTCGGCTTCCCCAAGGAGGAACGCGCCGCCCTGGTGGCGGCCGAGCCGGCGAAGTTCCTCCTGCCGGGAGAGTCGGACCTGCGCTTCAACTGGGTGGTGGCGCGGGTGTCCGCCATCGACGCCGGGGAGATGCGGGAGCTGGTGCTGGAGGCGTGGCGGATGTGCGTGCCGAAGAAGGTCCGCCTGGAACAGGAACAGGCCGCCGCCCGGACCGCCGGCCCCTGATCGAGGCACTTGCCGGCCTCGCCGTCCTCGACGAGGATCAACGATCATGACAGAGCGCGACTGGGTCAGGTGGCACGACTACTACGATCAGCCGGGTTCGTCCCTGGGGCAGCGGCTGCACGCGGTGCGGAGGTGGGTCGCGGCGGCCCTCGACGAGGGGGCCTCGCGGGTGGTGAGCCTGTGCGCCGGGCAGGGGCGCGACCTGCTGCCCGTGCTGGCCGCCCACCCCCGGCGCGGCCGGGTGCGGGCGCTGCTCGACGAGCTGGACGAGCGCAACGCGGCCGCCGCCAGGGCCGCCGCCCCCGAGGGGGCCGAGGTGGTGTGCGGGGACGCGGCGCTGCCGCAGGCGTACGCCGGGGCGGTGCCCGCCGACCTCGTGATGGTCTGCGGGGTGTTCGGGAACATCACCGACGGCGACATCCGCCGGACGATCGCCACGCTGCCCCAACTCTGCGCCCCCGGGACGATGGTGATCTGGACCAGGGGCCGCTCCGAGCCCGACCTGGTGCCGCGGATCTGCGACTGGTTCGAGGACGGCGGGTTCGAACGGGTGGGCGTCGAGGGCGAGGGCACGGGTTACGGCGTCGGGGTGCACCGCTACACCGGGCCGCCCGTGCCGCTGGTGGCGCAGGAGCCGATGTTCGCGTTCGTCCGGTAGGCACGCGCCCGTCCGGGAGCCACGCGCCCGTCCGAACGGATCCGCGCGTTCGCCCGTGGCCCGCGGCCGGGCGGGCGGGCGGTGGTCAGCCCGTGACGCTGCGGTAGAGGTCGCGGGTGAGCGTGGTGACGCGCTTGACCGAGGCGTTCCACGTGCCGCCGGCCGGGTGGGCGGTGAGCAGCGCCATGACGTAGCGGTCGCCCTGCCCGGCCAGGCCCGTCGTGTGCAGCACCGGCCGACCGTAGTCGGGCACGCCCGAGCCCGAGGCCCGCTGGGCGATCCACGAGATCGGCGCCGCGGCGGCCCTGGCGTCGCCGCCGCACCTGACCGGCGGCGTCGTGCCGAACCCCGACCAGCCCTGCTTGACCGCCCACGGCCTGGGCACCCCGTCGGGGATGCCGAAGGTCTGGTCGAAGCCGTCGGTGCCGCACGGCGTGGCGCGCCTGAGGTGGCCGAGGATGGTGTCGCGTACGCGGGTGTCGGCCCGGTCGAGCAGGTAGCGGTAGGTGCGGACGATGTCGTACGCGCTGAGCGAGGTGTAGCCCCAGAACCCCGGCTTGGCCGCGGGCGGCGGCGTGGTGTCGGACAGGCCCAGCTTACGGGCCTGCCGGACGATGATCTGCCCCTTGCCCAGACGGTTCCACAGGGTGGTGGCGGCGTCGTCGTCGCTGGAGCGCAGCATGACCTTCAGCAGCGCGGCGTCGGCGGCGGGCACGCTCTTGCGCCCCTCAAGGTAGTCGATCGCGATGAGGATCTTGACGACCGAGGCCGAGCGGTATTTCCTGTGCGCGTTCCGCGTCGCGACGATCTTGCCCGCCTGCCGGTCGAACACCACCCACGCCGCCGTCGTCCCGGCGGGCACCACCGGCGGCTTCGCCTGGACGGAGCGGGCGGGCTGAGCGCCCTGGGCGGACTGGGCCGCCTGGGCGGGGACCGCGAACGCGCCGGCGACGAGCGAGCCGGTGAGGAACAGGGGGGCCAGAGGCTTCATTCGCACCCGGCTATAACTACCAGATTCCGGCGCCACACTCTTGACCTCCCAACGAAAGCAGGTATAAACACAGAAGAAACCAACCAGAAACGGCGGTGAACCAACATCATGTACGCCGAGGAGCGGCAGCAGGAGATCCTGCGGAGAGCGCGGGCCGCGGGCCGCGTCGACGTGGTGACGCTGTCCGCCGAGCTCGACGTGACCACCGAGACGATCCGCCGCGACCTGACGTCGCTGGAGCGGGCGGGCGTGCTGCGCCGCGTGCACGGGGGCGCCATCCCCGTCGAGCGGCTGGGGTTCGAGCCCGCGCTGGCCACCCGCGACGAGGTCTTGACGGCCGAGAAGGAACGCATCGCCAAGGCGGCGCTGGCCGAGCTGCCCGAGGACGGGTCCGTGATCATCGACGCAGGCACCACCACGGGCCGCCTGGTGCAGGTGCTGCCCGCCGACCGGGAGCTGACGGTCGTGGTCAACTCCCCGCCGCTGGCCACCGCCCTGGCCGCGCGCGCCAACCTGCACGTGATCATGCTGGGCGGCCGGGTGCGCGGCAAGACGCTGGCCACCGTGGACGACTGGGCGCTGCGCCCGCTGTCCTACCTGAACGTGGACGTGGCGTTCATGGCCACCAACGGCTGCTCGCCGACCCGGGGACTGACCACCCCCGACCCGGCCGAGGCGGCGATCAAGCGGGCCATGGTCAAGGCCGCGCAGCGCAGCGTGCTGCTGGCCGACCACACGAAGTTCGGCAACACGTACCTGTCCACGTTCGCGGAGCTGGGCGAGATCGACGTGGTGATCACCGACACCGGGCTCGACACGACGCTCGCCGCGGACCTGGCGGCGGCCGGCCCGGAGGTGATCAGGGCGTGATCCTCACCCTGACCCTGAACCCCAGCCTCGACCGCACGATCGAGATCGCCTCCCTCGACCGGGGCACGGTCATCCGCGCCGCCACCGCCCGCCTCGACCCCGGCGGCAAGGGGGTCAACGTCTCACGTGCCCTGCTGGCCAACGCGGTGGCGAGCCGGGCGGTGGTGCCGTACGGCGGGGACGAGGGCAGACAGCTCGTCCGCCTGCTGGCCGCGGAGGGGCTGGACATGGTGACGGTCCCGGTCGCGGGCCCGACCCGGTCGAACGTCACGCTCGCCGAGCCCGACGGCACCATCACCAAGGTCAACGAACCGGGCACCGCCCTGTCACCGGCCGAGCTCGACACGATCGCCGAGGCCGTGCTGGCCGCCGCGCACTCCGACGGCCAGGGTGCGGACTGGGTGGTGGCCTCCGGCAGCCTGCCGCCCGAGGTGCCCGCCGACGTCTACGCCCGCCTGTGCCGGAGGTTCGCCGAGGCCGGGATCCACGTGGCCGTCGACACCAGCGGCCCGGCGCTGTCCCGCGCGCTCGGCGCCTCGCCCGCCCTGGTCAAGCCGAACCTGGAGGAGCTGTCGGCGGCCACCGGCATGACGATCCGCCGCCTGGGCGACGTGGCCGTGGCGGCGGGCGAGCTGCGGGCCGCCGGGGCGCGTACGGTGCTGGCCAGCCTGGGCGCCGACGGCGCGGTGCTCGTCGAGGAGGGCGGCATCTGGTACGGCGAGGCGCCCGTGACCGAACCCCGCAGCTCGGTGGGCGCCGGGGACGCCATGCTGGCCGGTTTCCTGGCCGCGGGCGGGCACGGGCCGCACGCGCTGGCGCTCGCGCTGGCCTGGGGCGCCGCCGCGGTGGGCCAGCCAGGCAGCCGCATGCCCGGCCCGGCCCACATCGACTCAGGGGCGGTCACCGTCCAGCCGCCCGACCCCGACCGCCCTCTGTCCACCGCCGTCCCCGCGACCCTCCCGTAGCCTTCCGCGACCCCGTCCAGAACCCAGCCTTCGCAACCAGTCCCAGGAACACTCCACACCACCAGTCCAGGAACCCGTCACCCGCTTTCCGCCGTCGATTCCCTGCCCGAGCCGCCCGCAAGCGACTGCTCACGCTCATCCCCCAAAAGGAGCACGTCCCATGGCCGACACCTATACTCCCCCGGTCACCGGAACCGGGGTCAGGGCCACCATCCAGCGCATCGGTGGCCATCTGGCCGGCATGATCATGCCGAACATCGGCGCGTTCATCGCCTGGGGCTTGATCACCGCGCTCTTCATCCCGACGGGCTGGCTGCCCAACGAGACGCTCGCGAAGATGGTCGGCCCGATCATCTCGACCCTGCTGCCCGTCCTCATCGCCTACACCGGCGGCCGGATGGTGCACGGGCAACGCGGCGCGGTCGTGGGCGCCGTGGCGGTGATGGGCGTCGTGGTGGGCACAGAGGCCCCGATGTTCCTCGGCGCGATGATCATCGGCCCGCTCACCGCCTTGATCCTGAAATATGTGGACAAGTTCACAGAGGAGCGAACCAAAGCCGGGTTCGAGATGCTGGTGGACAACTTCTCCGCCGGTATCGTGGGCGGCGCGATGGCCGTGGTCGGCATGCTGGGCATCGGCCCGATCGTGCAGACGGTCACCACGGGCGCGGGCAACGCGGTCGAGTGGCTGATCGTCAACAACCTGCTGCCGATCGCCTCGCTGCTGATCGAGCCGGCCAAGGTGCTGTTCCTGAACAACGCCATCAACCACGGCGTCCTGAGCCCGCTGGGCGTGGCGGAGGCCGCCGAGCAGGGCAAGTCGATCCTGTTCATGCTGGAGTCGAACCCGGGTCCTGGGCTCGGGCTGCTGCTGGCGTACCTGCTGTTCGGGCCGCGGGCGATGCGGCCGAGCACGCCCGCCGCGATGATCATCCACTTCTTCGGCGGGATCCACGAGATCTACTTCCCGTACGTCCTCATGAAGCCCCGCCTCATCCTGGCCGTCATCGCGGGCGGCGCGGCCGGGGTGTTCACGTTCATGGTGACGGGGGCCGGGCTGGTCGCCACCCCCTCGCCGGGCAGCATCTTCGCCTACATCGCGGTCACTCCGAGAGGCGGATGGCTCGGCTCCAGCCTGGGCATCCTCGTGGCGACGGGCGTCACGTTCGCCGTGGCCGCGCTTCTGCTCGGCTTCGGGCGAGGCGAGAAGGCCGAGGACGCGCAGACGTCCGGCTCCGACGAGTCCGCCCCCTCCGCGGAATCCGCCGCTGTCCCCACCGCTGGGCCCGCCGCTGGGCCCGCCCCGGAACCCACTCCAGAGTCCGCCCCCGAGACCGCCACCCGAACCGCCAGTAAGGAGGCCTGACCATGGCCGGCATCGACAGCAAGGACATCCACAAGATCATCGTGGCCTGCGACGCGGGCATGGGCAGCAGCGTGATGCTCGCGTCCCAGCTCAAGAAGCAGCTCAAGGACACCGGCGTCACGGTGGAGCACACCCCGGTCAACTCGATCCCCGGCGACGCCGACGTGGTGGTGTGCCACGCGGGCCTGGCCGCGCGCGCCAGGGCCGCCGCGCCGGGGAAGGTGCTGGTGTCGTTCCAGATCTTCCTCGGCGACCCGGCGGTGACCCGGCTGGTGAACACGATCAAGAACGGCGGCACGGTCGATGCGTGACGACCTGCTCGACCCGCGGGCCGTGCTGCTGCACGAGAGCGCCCCCGACCGCACGGCGGCCATCCGCCGGTGCGGGCGGGCGCTGGTCGAGGTGGGCGCGGTCGCCGAGTCGTACGTCGAGGCGATGCTCGAACGCGAACGGACGATCTCCACCTACGTCGGCGAGGGCGTGGCCATCCCGCACGGCACCGCCGCCGCCAAGGGGACGATCGAGCGCGACGCCATCTGCGTGGTGCGCTTCCCCGGCGGCGTCGACTGGGACGGCGAGCGGGTCACGCTCTGCGTCGGCATCGCGGCCAAGGACGACGGGCACGTGCTGCTGCTGGCGGCGCTGGCCGAGATCCTGCTCGACCCCGACCGCGCCAAGGCGTTGCGTGAGGCCACCGAGGTCTCCCAGGTGATGAAGGAGCTGACATGAAGGTCGCGCGTTTCCACGCGCCCGGCGACATCAGGATCGAGGAGGCGCCCGAGCCGGTCGCCGGTCCCGGTGAGCTGAAGATCCGCGTACGGAACTGCTCGACGTGCGGCACCGACGCCAAGATCTTCAAGCACGGCCACCACCACATCGTGCCGCCACGGGTGATGGGCCACGAGATCGCCGGTGAGGTCGTCGGCACCGGGGCACGCGTGCAGGTGATCGCCGCCATCCCGTGCGGCACGTGCGGCGAGTGCCTGCGCGGGCGGCGTACGGTGTGCCCGAACCAGGAGTCGATGGGCTACCACTACGACGGCGGCTTCGCCGAGTACCTGATCGTCCCGGCGAAGGTGATCGCCGTGGACGGCGTCAACGCCATTCCCGACGGCGTCGGGTTCGCGGAGGCGTCGGTGGCCGAGCCGCTGGCGTGCGTGCTCAACGGCCAGACGCTGGCCCGCGTCGGGCCCGGCGACGACGTCGTGGTGATGGGCGCGGGCCCGATCGGCTGCCTGCACGTACGCCTCGCGCGGGCGCGCGGGGCGGCCCGGGTGTTCCTCGTGGACGTCAACGCGGGGCGCCTGGCGATGGCCGCGGAGCTGGTGCGTCCCGACGCGGCCATCGACGCGGACCCCGTCGAGCAGGTGCTGAAGCTCACCGGCGGCCGGGGCGCCGACGTGGTGATCACGGCGGCGGCCTCGGGCGCGGCACAGGAACAGGCCGTGCGGATGGCCGCCAGGCAGGGCCGCGTCAGCTTCTTCGGCGGCCTGCCGAAGGACGACCCGGTCATCGCGCTCGACTCCAACCTGGTGCACTATCGGGAGCTGAGCATCGTCGGCGCGAACGGCTCCAGCCCGGCCGACAACGCGCAGGCGCTGCGGCTGGTGGCCGAGGGGGCGGTGGTGGTGTCGGACCTGATCACCCACCGGCTGCCGCTGCCGCGGGTGCTGGACGGCATCGACCTGGTCAGCCGGGGCGCGGCCATCAAGGTCACGATCGAGCCCTAGGAGTCTGCCATGGCACAGCGAACCGTGGTCGTGGCCTCGGCCAGCGGCCTGCACGCCCGTCCCGCCAAGCTGTTCGTGCAAGCGGCGGTCAGGACGGGGGTGGCGGTGACGATCCGCGCCGGGGAGCGGGCCGTACCGGCCAAGAGCATGCTGGGCGTGCTGTCCCTGGGGGTCGTCCAGGGGACGGAGGTCACCCTGGAGGCCGACGGGCCCGGCGCGGACGAGGCGCTCGACGCGCTGGCGGCGCTGCTGGCGCGCGACCTCGACGCGGAAGAGGCCCTCGATGCCTGAACCCACTCCCCCGCCGACCGGCGCGCACCCCGCCTCCCCCTCCGGCGGCCCG
>NZ_BAAAZP010000040.1:0-13232 GCF_039536965.1 Nonomuraea antimicrobica
GCGGGGACCGCGCGCGCCGGGCCGACCAGCCGGGCCAGGGCGGTGCGCCCGGCCAGTGCCCGCATTCTCCGGCTGAGCAGCTTCAGCAGTCCTGCCCAGAGGAGGAAGAGGGCGATCACGTACGGCTGCGACGCGGCGATCCCTTGCATGCACTGCCTCCTTGACTAGGTCCCGGGGTGGGGCCCCGGAAGGTGAGGTCCCCGGAGTGAGGGATCAGTGGGGAGAGAAGACCGTGGCGATGTCGACCTCGTTCGTGTCCGGTCGCCAGGCGCCGAGGATCTGCACGTGCTGGCTGACCTTCAGCATCGACAGGTCCGCGGTGGGCGGCGACTCGGAGTGCACGGCGACCGACTTGCCGGGTACGACGTGGCACAGCACCTCGTGCCCGTTGTGGTCGAGGTGGAGGGTCTGGCCGGTGATGTTCTTGATGTGGCCCTTGATGTTGACGATGTTGAGCCACACCGACTCGGCGGCGAGCAGGCCGTCGGGCATGCGCACGCCTCTGGCGTACAGGCCGTCACCGGGTTTGGCCTGGTCGAAGCCGACCGGTCCGAGCTTCCACAGGCTCGTGCCGTCCACGACCCTGATGGTGTGGAAGACCAGGTTCGAGCCCAGGACCAGCAGCGTGTTGTCCTTGATCGAGCGGATCCGGCCCTCGGCGAAGTCGGGGTCGGGCGCGCCGGGCTCGACCTTCTGCGCCTTCTGGCCGGCGGCGAAGGCCGCCTCGGGGCCGAGCGAGCCCAGCGCGGTCGCGGCGACGACACTCGCGCCACCGCCGAGCACGGCGGACCTGAGCACATCCCTTCTGCTGCGCATCGTTTCGCCCCCTCAGGCCGTCGAGATCTCCACCGGCCGCAGGCCGGAAGAGAGGCTGGCGATCTGGCTGTAGGCGGCGGGGGTGAGGTCGATCAGCCGGTTGCTGGCGCAGGTCGCGCCGCAGCAACTCCGCTCGCCGCAGAACAGGTCGGTCTGCGGGCCGCAGTCGGCGATGGCGGTGACGACGCTGCCGCCGCCGCACAACGACGTGATCTGGTGGCGGAAACCGCAGGTCCTGCGGGACAGGGAGACGCCGCAACTGTCCGGACGGGTGATCGCCCAGCAGGCGTCGGAGGTGTTGGGCCAGGCGTGCTGGAGGCTGCCGGAGTTGCAGGTGCCGCAGGCTCCCTTGCCGGTGCTGCTGCACGGGCCCCAGGCGGTGCCGCAGCAGAACCAGGAGACCTCTCCTGTGACGGGGCCGAGTAAGTCGGCGGGCGGGTCGGGGGACTTGCTTCGCGCCATGCGCGACCTCCTTGGGTGAGCTCGTTGACGATCTCAGCGAGGGGTTTGAAGCTTTCCGACTCGATCCAGAAGTACCATGTAAGGATTTTTCGTCAATGCCTGATTTGTGGGAATTGTGATCGTACCGATGGGTTCGATCCAGCGGCTCGTCCGGGCGTCCGCGCATGCCACCCGTCGGAGGTGTGGTGAAGGGGGGTGTCAGGCGGCCGGGAGTTGCAGGTGCCACACGACGATGACGGGCGAGCCGGCGATGGCGGCGTCGGCGGCCTCCGGGGCCAGGTCGGTCAGGACCCAGGGCCACACGTCCCACGGCCCCAGGACGCCGGGGCCGCGGGGCCGGGGCGGCGGCTGGGGGCGATCGGCGGCGGGTGTCCGGGGTTCTTCGCAGCGGCGCACCTGGAAGCCCGCCTTCAGCGCGGCGCGTACGTAGTCGCCGATCCGGTGGTGGTAGGTGGCCACGCGCCCGGGGCGGCCGTCGGGCAGGCGTACCGGGGGGACGACGCCCCGCGCCACGCCCTCCGGATGGATGTCCGAGATCACCACGCTCCCGCCCGGCCGCAGCACCCGCGCGAACTCGGCGAGCACCGGGTCGAGCGCGGGCACGTGCGTCAGGGCCAGGGCGCACACCACCAGGTCGGCGGTGGCGTCGGGCACCGGGAGGCGGGAGAGGTCGCCCCGCAGGAACTCCGCCTGTGGCACACGCGCCCGCGCCCGCGCCAGCATGTCGGGCGAGCCGTCGACCCCGATCACCTGGTGGCCGTCGCCGGACAGCAGGGCCGCGTAGCGCCCGGTGCCGCAGGCGGCGTCGAGCGCCATGCCCTTGGGCAGCCCGGCGACGATCTCCTTCACGATGGGCTCGTCGTAGTCGAACGTCGCGTTGGGCCCGTCGTACGTCTCCGACCAGATGCGATAGCCCTCGGCCGGGGCCAGCCGGACGACGTCGACGCCCGCCTCCGCCAGAGACGCGTCGTCGAGCAGGCGGCGCACCTCGGCCAGCCGGGCCTCGACGAACTCGCGCCCATGCTCACCGGTGAACGACCGCATCAGGGCCATGCCCTGCAGACCCAGCACGTAGGCCAGGGGATTCTCGTAGATCATCGTGAAAAGGCTAGTCATGCCCAGCGGCTGATCGCCATCGAGTTTCCGCCGGCCATCGGGTGCCCGGCGAGCGGGTCAGGCGCAGAACTCCGTGATCGTGGCGGCGAGGACGTCGGTGACCCGGTGCACGGAGGCGATGTCGGCCCATTCCGTGTCGGCGTGCGCGCCGCCCCCGTCGACGCCGAAGAGCAGGCACGGGATCCCGGCGCGGGCCAGCAGGGCGCAGTCGGTCCAGAAGGGCTCGGCGCGGATCACCGGCGGATGGCCGAGCGCCCGCTCGGCCTGGCGCAGCAGGATGCGGGCGATCGCGGAATCGGGATCGGCCTCGAAGGGCTCGCGGTGCAGCCCTTCGCGCAGCCGGTACGCGAACTCGGGGACGGTGCTGGCGAGCCGATCGAGGATCTCGATCAGCTCGGCCCGTACGGTCAGCGCCGTCTCGCCCGGCACCGTACGACGCTCGATCGTGATCCGGCACCGCGCCGGGTACGTCGAGGCGCCCTCCCCTCCCTCGATGAGCGAGGCGTGCACGATGCCCGGCCCCAGCAGCCGATGCCCGCCGGAGGCGGCGAGCCGGCGGCCGAGCTCCTCCAGCGCCACCAGGAAGTGACCGGCCTTGGCGATCGCGTCCACGCCGAGGTCGGGACGCGAGCCGTGCGCGGCCCGGCCCAGCACCTCCACCTCGAACCACGCGAATCCCTTGTGCGCGAGCGTCACCTCCAGCAGGCTCGGCTCGGTCACGACGGCCGCGTCCGCGGTGAACCTCTCCAGCACCTCCTCGGTGCCGAAGCTGGCGTGCTCCTCGTCGGCGACGCAGGCCAGGATGACGTCCCCGCGCAGCGGGCCGCCGACGGTCGTGGCGCGAACGGCCGCGGCCATCATGGCGGCGATGCCGCCCTTCATGTCGAAGGCGCCACGGCCGTAGATCTTCCCGTCGTGGATGCGCGGGGTGAGCGCGTCGCCGTCGTACGTGCCGTACGCGACGGTGTCGAGGTGCCCGTTGAGCATGAGCGAGCGCCCGCCGCCGGTGCCCCTGGCCACGGCCACCAGGGACGGCCGTCCGGGCCGCCGCTCCAGCTTGTGCCGCTCGAACCCGCGCTCGCCCAGCCACCGCGCGCAGAACCCGGCGACGGCCGACTCGCCCGCGCCGCCGGGGGAGAGGTCGGGGTTCACCGAGTCGATGGCGATGAGCTGTTCGAGCAGCGGCAGCGGATCGGCGGTGGGCGCCACGGCGGGCCTCCTGACGAGCGGGCCTCCCGACGAGCGGGCCTTTGCCGAGCGGACCTTTGACGAGCGGGCCTCTCGACGGGCGGGCCCTTTGACGAGCGGTCCCCGCCGTCATGCCCCACCGCCCCGGGCCGCTGTCAGAGCGCGTCGGCGTTCTGCGCGGCCTGGTAGACGGCCATCGCCTCGTCGCCGAAGAAGGGGCCGAACATGAAGTTCGGGGCGAAGTTGTAGGTGAAGCTGTTGACCGAGTTCAGCCAGCCCAGCCCGGTGGACTCGTCGAACCCGCGGAACCACGGGCCGCCGCTCGATCCGCCGGTCATGGCGCAGCGCAGCCCCTGGTCCTGCGTCATGACGGTGTCGTTGAACGCGCGTCCGCTGCAGTAGATCAGCTCCGATCCGTCGAACGGCTCGGCCGCCGGATACCCGAAGGCGTACATCTGCTGCTGCCTGGACTGGTTGAACGCCACTCCCTGCCCGCCCACGACGTCGGTCAGCGTACGGCCGTTCAGCGGTGCCACGACGACGGCGGCCAGGTCGAAGTTGATGTCCTCGCGGGCGTTCCACTGCTGGGTGGTGAGCATCCTGGTGGCCACCCACGTGCCGAACGGGCTGCGGCCGTCGTCGAAGGCCGGGACGAACACCCAGTTGCGGTGGGCCGCCCCGTTCAGCTTCACGCAGTGCCCTGCGGTGATCACGACGCTCTCGTTCGCGCTGGTCACGGCCGAGCCGGAGCACGAGGCGTTGCGGCCCTCGGCGGTGGTGAAGAAGACCCGCCCGGTGGTGCGGACGATCGCGCCGTCGTCCGTCCACTGCAGGCCCGGGCTGTTGGGCACCAGCGCCTGCCGCTGGACGGTGGCGGGCCCAGAAACAGGCCCAGTGATGGGCACAGTGAGAGGCCCAGAAACAGGCCCAGTGACGGGCAGGGCTGCGGGCGTGGTGCCTGACACGGCCCATGAGGTGCCGGTGCCGCGGGTGGTCCGCGGCGTTTGGCGGGTGGTCGTGTCGGAGGAGCCGCGGGTGGCCCACGGGCTGCCCTCGGACGGCTCGCTCGACTGGGTGCGGCGCTGGGGCGCGGGGGCCGACAGCGGTCGCGCGGCGAGCAGGCGTCCCGTGGTCCAGTACTGCGAGACGGTCCTGCGTTCCGACCACGAATCCGCGGCGTTCCACCGGACGGGCCTGGGGTCGAGCCCCTCCGTGCCGGTGCCTGCCTGCGCTGTGCCCCCGGGGACCAGGGCGCCCGCCAGGGCGAGCGCGATGGCGGGGAACAGGGCGACTCTGCGGTGCATTTGCGTACCTCCAGAAACCCGGAATCTGCCGTAGGGAGGTACGTACGGATCGGTTCATCCTCCTCAATGCCCGCACAATCGGATATAGGTTAATTACCTGGCGAACACGAATGGATACTCAGCGTCACGCCAGTCGGCCGACTATGCCGACGCATGCGCATATTCGCTCTTTGCCAAATGGCGGACCGGTATTGACGCTCTTTCACCGCTTCTTTCCCGGTGCGGGAAATTCGACTTCGGCGTGGCGTTGTCATCTGGCTCGCGGCAACTGTAAGCATCGAACCGGTCTGGCGAACATGGGTCGCATTCCGAAGGGAACGGGAAATGCTCACCCCAATGAGAAAGATGGCAAGGCCCGCAATGCGCGGCCTGCTCGCGGTGACGCTCGTGGTCACGATGAACCCGCCGGTGAGCGCGGACGACCCAGTCAGGGACACACTTCGCAGATTCCGTGGCATTCACAGCGACCGCGGCTTCCGCAGCACCCGCCTCGACGAGAACGGCGGCCGTAACTGCAGACCACGTACGTTCTTCCGGATCCACGAGCTGTCGCCGCGGAACTTCTTCCTGCCCCGCACCCGCTACATCGACGGCCCCGGCGGCTCGATGACGGTGTCGGTCACGCGGGAGCACGAGGTGCTCGCCTTCCTCGAAGCCGAGAACGAGAAGCAGAAAGAGCTCGGAAAGACCTTCGAACCGCGCGAGCCGAGCACCGCCCCGGCGGACACGGCTGCGGCCGAGGCCGAGGCAGAGGCGGAAGGTGAGGCAGAGGGCGAGGCAGAGGCCGAGGCGGAGACCAACGAGCAGGCGGAGCCCTCCGCGAGCCCGAAGCCTTCCGCAGGCCCGAAGCCCTCCGCGACTCCGAAGCCCTCAGCGACTCCGGAGCCTTCCGCAAGCCCGGAGCCTTCCGCGAGCCCGGAGCCCTCCGCGAGCCCGGAGCCGGCGAACCGCGCCCTGACCCTCACCACGAAGACGGTGGTCGAGAGGCTGCGCCGGCTCGGGCTGCCGCACCTCGAAGAACGGCACATGGTCTTCAGCGGCCACGAGTACACCAGGGAAATCACCGACGGCCGGTACGGCAACATGTGGTACCGGGTGTTCGGATACCGCATCGGCTGGTCGGCCTGGTCGGTGCTCGGCACGTGCAACCACCGCAAGGTCGCCGCCGGCATCGCCAACGTG
Source organism: Nonomuraea antimicrobica (assembly GCF_039536965.1). Lineage (NCBI taxonomy): Bacteria > Bacillati > Actinomycetota > Actinomycetes > Streptosporangiales > Streptosporangiaceae > Nonomuraea > Nonomuraea antimicrobica. The sequence continues at coordinate 6,069 of NZ_BAAAZP010000040.1, forward strand.
CCCGCCCGGGTGGAGGGCTGGCGCTACTGGGAGACCAAGCACCCGATGTTCAGGCGTCGCCTGCTGTCGCTGAAGTAGTGAGAAATCCCAGGTCGGATGGGTTTCGCGGCGAGTCCGTGGGTAGGTTGGGGTGAGCCCGGCAGTGTCCGGCCGCGCAGCAGACCGGCGCGCCGCACCCCACGGATTCACGAGGGGGGACACCATGGCGATTCAGCGATATCTGGGATTCGGGTTCTTCCGTGTGCCCATGCCCACTATTCCGGATCCCGGAAACGGACAGGACACCTACGGGCGCGCACGCCGGCGTAGGAGGCGTCGTCGTGGGTGAGGTGCCGAGCCGTAGGGGGATGTGAGGGGTGACCCTCGCATCCCGGCCGCCGACCCAATTGCTGAAGCCGTGGAAAACGCTATAAAACGCGGTAAATAGTGAAATTTCCCCTAAAAGAGTGTGTCGGGCAACCTGCTCAAAGCCGGCGGCCTCGCCACCGCACCCCGGGACCCGTCGTCGTACGAGGCGTACCGAGGCTCATCCATGGACCTGACCGGCTGCTCGGGTTAACGTCAGATCGTTTCGCCTGCTAACTCGGATCCCACCTGCCGGGAGTACATCGTGAGAGTCAAGTCGGTCGCCCGTGTCGTCGTCCTGAGCCTTTTAGCACCTCTGGCGCTGCTCGCCACCGCCGCCACACCCGCCCAGGCCGTGCCGGTGTGCGCGCCCGAGGAACGGGTGTGCGCGAACGTCGAGGGCGGCAGATTCGTTTTCACCGTCAAGCCCCCGCCCACCACGCTCACGTTCAGCGCCACCGTGAACGGCGCCCCCGCCGCCGGCAGCCTCACCTACCAGATGATGCCCGGCTACCTCCTTGGCTGGTTCAACCCGGCTGTCCCATTGGTCGCCGGTGACGTCATCTGCCTGACCTTCTACGCGAACGGGTTGCCGCCGGGGCCGTACTGCGAGACCGCGCCGTAGATTTTTTTCGCCGGTCGGGATCATGCGCTGCCAGCGGTGATAAGGCCGGTGTCAGGGCCCGGCGGGCGCGGTGATCAGCGGCTTAGTCGGTGTTTACGCACCATGGATCACGCTCGTGTCATCGGGACACAAGGAGATGACATGGACGCGAACGAGCCGAACGAGCCTCGTACCGATGGTTGGAGCCAGTTCGGCGACAAGCCGCCCTCGGCCGGAGGGTTCACCCGGCCGAGCCCGTCGCTCCCGCCACCGCCCCCGCCGGCGCGCAGGACCGCGTTCACGCTGACCCGCAAGGCGGTCGCGGGGCTCTCGGTGGCCGCCGTGGCGGCACTCACGGTGGCAGCGCTGGGCGGTGGCGCGATGGGCGCGTACCTGACCGCGGAGAGCCGTCCGGCGGTGGCGGCGACGGTGAGCAACCCGAGCCCGGTGTTCCGTACGGCGGCCGATCAGTACACGGTCGCGCAGGTGGCGGCGACGGTGCAGCCGTCCGTGGTGATGATCCAGGGCCAGACGAGCGAGGGCTCGGGCGTGGTGTTGTCGGCGGACGGGCTGATCCTGACCAACAACCACGTCGTGTCCGGTCAGACCGGCGGGCTGACGGTGAAGTTCAACGACGGCAAGACGGCCAAGGCCAACGTGATCGGCACGGACCCGACCACCGACCTGGCCGTGATCAAGGCCGAGGGTGTCTCGGGGCTGGCCAAGGTGACGCTCGGCGACAGCGACCAGCTCAAGGTGGGCGACGACGTCCTGGCGATCGGCAGCCCACTGGGCCTGGACGGCACGGTGACCTCGGGCATCATCAGCGCGCTCGACCGTACGGTGACGGCCGGGGGTGGCCCGCAGGAGGGCCAGTTCCCGCCGGGCTGGGGCGGGCGGGAGCAGTCGCAGGCGGCCGAGACGACCACGCTGGGCGGCATGATCCAGACGGACGCGGCGATCAACCCGGGCAACTCCGGCGGCGCGCTCGTGAACGCCGCCGGCGAACTGGTCGGCATCAACAGCGCGGTCGCGGCCGACGGGGTCAACCTGGGCTTCGCGATCCCCGTGAACACCGCCAAGCACGTCTCCGAGCAGCTCATCAGCAAGGGCACGGTGAGCCACGTCTACCTGGGCGTGAGCGTCGCCGACGCCACCGGCGACGTGCTCGGCGCGCTGGTGCGCGAGGTGACCCCGGGCAGCCCCGCCGAGAAGGCCGGGCTGAAGCAGGGCGACCTGATCACCAAGATCGGCGACACGGTGGTCGAGAGCGGCGAGACGGTCGTCGGGCAGGTCCGCGGCTACAAGGTCGGGCAGCAGGTCGAGGTCACCTACCAGCGTGACGGCGAGCAGAGCACGGTGACCGTGACCATGGAGGAGAAGAAGTAGCCACCGCCCCGTAAGGAGGGCCGTCGCCCCCTGTCCGCGAACCGCGGGCAGGGGGCGATCTTCGTTCTGGCGCACTCCATCCGATCGCGCTGCATCCGATCGCACCCCGCCCGATCGCACCCCGCCCGATCGCGCTCCATCCGATCGCGCTCCATCGCCAGGCGTGTCCGATCGCACGGGGTCCCGCCGCACTTAGTCCGATCGCGCGCGAAAGATGCGCGAAAAGACGCGATTGCCCTCTCGTCGATCGGCGTAACTCGGGTTACATTCACGTTACTTTGCCCTCTCTTATCCCCCCGAGTAGACAGAAGGAGAGAGGCATGAGAGCAAGAACCGTGATCGCGGCCCTGACTGCCGCGGCGATCCTCATGCCCATGGGCGCCGCGCAGGCCGGGACCACCGGTACGGCGGCACCACCACCCGACGACCAGTTCCAGAAGGTGACACTCAACGACCATCCGGGCGAGCCGATGGACCTCGCGGTGTTACCGGATTCGAGAGTCCTGCACACCACCCGGCGCGGCGAGATCTGGTTACACGACCCGAAGACCGGCCTCAACACGCTGGCCGCCGACGTCGACGTCTACCAGCACGACGAGGAGGGACTCCAGAGCATCGCCCTCAGCCCCGGCTTCGGCAGGGGCTCCACGAAGGACGACTGGGTCTACCTCTACTACTCCCCACCGCTCGACACCCCGGTCGACGACCCGGCCACGCCGGACGTCAACGAGGGCGACGCCCCTCTGACCGGCACGCCCCAGGACTTCGCCCCGTTCAAGGGGCTGATCCGGTTGTCCAGGTATCGCCTCACCGGCAGCACCATCGACCTGCGCACCGAGCAGCGCATCCTCGACGTGCCGGTGGACCGGGGCATCTGCTGCCACGTCGGCGGCGACATCGTCTTCGACGCGGCGGGCAACCTCTACCTGTCCACCGGCGACGACACGAACCCGTTCGCCTCCGACGGCTTCACCCCGATCGACGAGCGGGCCGACCGCAACCCGGCGTACGACGCCCAGCGCAGCTCCGGCAACACCAACGACCTGCGCGGCAAGATCCTGCGCATCAACGTCCGCGACAACGGCTCCTACACGATCCCCAAGGGCAACCTGTTCCGGCCGGGCACGGCGGGCACGCGGCCGGAGATCTACGCGATGGGCCTGCGCAACCCGTTCAGGATCGAGCTGAACCGCGAGAGCGGCGAGTTGTACGTCGCCGACTACTCGCCCGACGAGCAGCAGGCCGACCCCCTGCGTGGCCCGGCGGGGCACGGCAAGTGGACGGTCGTGCGCAGGGCCGGCAACTACGGCTGGCCGTACTGCTCGACGGCGCGGCTGCCGTACGTGGACTACGACTTCGGGACGGGCGCGTCCGGGGCCGCGTTCGACTGCGCGGCGCCGGTGAACGAGTCGCCGCACAACACGGGCCTGCGTGAGCTGCCTCCGGTGGTGCAGCCCGGCGTCTGGTACTCGTACGGCACCTCGCCGGAGTTCCCCGCTCTGGGCACCGGCGGCATCGGGCCGATGGCGGGACCGGCGTACGACTTCGACCCGAGCGACACCCGCGGCAGCGCCGCCGTGGGCTGGCCGAAGTACTACGACGGGGTCCCGCTCTTCTACGAGTGGACCCGCGACTACGTCAAGGCGTTCCACCGCGACGGACGGATCGAGGGCGTGCTGCCGTCGTTCGCCTTCGACAACCCGATGGACATGGAGTTCGGCCCCGACGGCGCGCTCTACGTCCTGGAGTACGGCGACGGCTACTTCCGCGAGAACCCGGACGCCCAGCTCGCCAGGATCGACTACATCGGCAACACGGGCAACCACTCGCCGATCCCGAAGGCCACGGCGTCGGCGACGAACGGCCTCGCGCCGCTCACCGTTGACTTCATCAGCACGGGAACGAACGACCCCGACGGCGACAGGCTCAGCTACGCCTGGGACTTCGACGCCGACGGCAGGGTGGACGCGCGTGGCGCGGCGGGGTCGTACACGTTCACCGAGAACGGCATCTACCAGGCCACGCTCCGGGTCACCGACCCCAGCGGCAGGTCCGCGGCCACCTCGGTACGGATCGTGGTCGGCAACTCCGCCCCGGTCGTCGAGCTGGTCCGGCCCGTGGCAGGCCAGGGGTTCACCTTCGGCGACGTGGTCGAGTTCGAGGTACGGGTCACCGACGACCAGCCGGTGAACTGCGCCAACGTGACCGTCGACTACGTACTCGGCCACGACGAGCACGGCCACCCGCAGACCACGGCCCGCGGCTGCACGGGCTCCATCCAGACCACAGAACCGAGCGGGCACGACCCGGAGACCGACGAGCTGACCGGCGTCTTCGTGGCCACCTACACCGACCCTGGCACCGGCGGGCTGCCCCCGCTGACCAGCAGCGACCAGGTCGTTCTCGAGCCCACGAGTTAGGAGACCCCCATGTGTTACGGCTACGGCCCCAGCAGGCGTTCCCTGCTCGCCGCGGGCCTCGGGCTCGGGGCGGCGGCTCTCGCCGGAGCGGCCGCCGCGTCCCCCGCCGCCGCGGCGACGCCCCACCACGGCGGCAGGCAGCGGGTGCCTCCCGGCCAGATCAGCGTCCAGCTCTGGACGGTCCGCGACGACCTCGCCCAGAACTACGACAGCACCCTCGCCTACCTGGCCGAGATCGGCTACCCGAAGGTGGAGCTGGCGCTCGGCTACTTCGGCAGGACGGCGCGGCAACTGCGCGAGTTCCTCGACGGGCTCGGCCTGCACGCCAGCTCCAGCCACGACGGCATCAGCCCCGACGACGCCGCGCTGAACACGAAGATCGAGAACGCGCTGGCCCTCGGCCAGTCCTACATCGTGGTGCCCTACCTGCAGTCCGCCAGCCTGGACGAGTGGAAGGGCTGGGCCGAGCGCATGAACGTGGAGGCGCGCGCCGCCCGTTCGGCCGGGCTGCGGTACGGCTACCACAACCACGCCCACGAGTTCACGACCGACCTCGGCGGCGGCGTCACGCCCTGGGACGTGCTCACCCGCGAGCTGGACCCGCGCCTGGTCCACCTGGAGATCGACATCTACTGGGCGGTCACCGGCGGCGTCGGGCGCGGCGCCAAGGATCCCGTGAAGTTCGCGATCGACGTCATCCGCAGGGCGCCCCAGCGCGTGCTGCAGTACCACGTCAAGGACCGGCACCTGGACGGCGACATGGCCGACCTCGGCACCGGGACGATCGACTTCCGCCGGGTCTTCGAGGCGCACCGGGTGAAGGAGTACATCGTGGAGAACGACACCCCGGACGTCACGCCCCGGCAGACGTCCGACGTCGGCTACCGCTACCTGCACAAGCTCCGGTTCTAGCCGGGACGGCGCGGGCACGCCACGGCGTCGGGCCAGGGTCCGGCACGACACCGTGGCGTCCCGTGGTCGCCCCGTCGCGTCCTCAGCGGAGATCAGCGGAGATCAGCGGGCACCAGTGGGGATGAGCGGGGGATCAGCGGGACGCCTCGCCCGGTTGCACGATGCCGCTCTCGTAGGCGAGGTGCACGAGCTGGGCCCGGTCGCGGGCGTCCAGCTTGGTCAGCAGGCGGCTGACGTACGTGCGGGTGGTGGACGGGCTCAGGAACAGCCGGCCGGAGATCTCGTCGTTGGACCGCCCGGCCGCGATCTCGACCAGTAACTCCTGCTCGCGGTCGGTGAGCCGGTCGAGCAGCCGCCGGTCCACGGGGCGCGGCTCGCGGGCGACGGCCGCCAGCACGCGCCTGGTCACCGCGGGCGACAGCAGCGCCTCGCCCCCGGCCACGGTCCGTACGGCGGCCCGCAGGTCGTCGGGCGCCGTGTTCTTCAGCAGGAACCCCGACGCGCCCGCCCGGATGGCGTCGAAGAGGTGCTCGTCGGTGTCGAACGTGGTCAGCACCACTACCCGGACAGAACGCAGCCGTTCGTCGGCCACGATGCGCCGGGTCGCCTCGATGCCGTCCACCCCGGGCATGCGGATGTCCATGAGCACGACGTCGGGCCGTTCCTTGAGCGTCAGCTCGTACCCGGACCGGCCCTCGGCGGCCTCCCCGGCGACGGTGATGTCCTCGGCGCGCTCCAGCAGCGCTCGCAGCCCGGCCCGCATCAGCTCCTGGTCGTCGACCAGCGCGACCCGGATCACCGCGCGACCTGCCGGGCCGACGGCGTCAGCGGCAGCCACGCCTCGACCAGGAAGCCGCCGCCCGGCTCCGAGCTGACCGTCAGGTGGCCGCCGAGCAGCGCGGTCCGCTCACGCATCCCGTCCAGGCCCCGGCCGGTCCGCTCGGCCCGCAGGTCGGCTCCGTGGCCGTCGTCGGCGACGCTGATGCCGAGCCGGTCGTCCTGGTAGCGCAGCCGCACCTCGGCCCGGGACGCGCGGGCGTGCCGCAGGCAGTTCGTCAGCGACTCCTGCACGATCCGGCAGGCCGTGGCGTCCACGACCATGGGCAGCGGCACGGGGTCGCCCTCCGTGGACAGCTCCACCGCCAGCCCGCTGGCGGTGGTCGTCGCCACGAGCGTGTCGAGGTGGTTCAGGCTGGCGGTGGGCGCGCGGCCGTCGCCGTTGCCCTCGTCCCTGAGCAGGCCGAGCGTGTGGTGCAGCTCGCGGTTGGCGTTGTCGCCCGCGCGGCGGATCACGCCCAGCGCGGCGCGGGCCGCGGCCGGGTCGTCGTCGAGTGCCTCACCGGCGACGTCGGCCTGAACCGAGATCACCGCGATGGTGTGGCCGAGCACGTCGTGCAGGTCGCGGGCGATGCGCAGGCGTTCCTCCTCCACCCGCAGCCGCGCCTCGCGGGCGCGTTCCGCCGCCGCCCGCTCGGCCGCGCGCCGCTGCTCGGC
>NZ_BAAAZP010000040.1:13267-58713 GCF_039536965.1 Nonomuraea antimicrobica
GCCGAGCAGCGGCGCGCGGCAGCCGGGTCGCGCGCAGGGCCGCGCCCGACCCGATCACGCCCATCATGAGACCGACCGTGGAGGCCAGCTCGAACCCCAGCAGGTACGCGGGGCTCTCGCCGTCGTGCAGCCGGAACACGGTGCTGACCAGCACGAGCGCGCCGCCCACCGCGCAGGCCACGAGGAGCTTGCCCGCCTCGGCCGCCGAGTAGAGCGCCGCCGCCACCGGCAGGGCCAGCCCGATCGCCGGGTAGCCGGCCGCGTAGTAGGCGAGCAGGCCGACGGCCGTGGCCATCAGCGCCAGCACGGGGAAGCGCCGCCGTACGAGCATGAGCGCGCCCAGCCCGACCGCGAACACGTAGGCCACGAAGTCGGGGCTGCGGGCGCCGCCGAGGTCCATCGTGACGGCCACGGCGACGACGACCGACACGGCCACGCCCAGAGCCGCGTCGACGAGCACCCGGCGGTTCCCCACGGGGCAGAGGATAACCAGTGCGGCGGGCTGTTCACCATCGTCCGATGTTGATGACAGGTGTCGCTTTCAGCCGGTTAGCGTCCGCGGTCGCGGTGACTAGCGTGGCGCGCATGAGAACGCTTGGGGTCGCCATCCTGGGTCTCTTCGCCGGGCTGGCGGTGGGATTCCTGCTCTTCAACGATCTCGTGGCCAGGCTGTTCGTGTCCGACGGCACGGTACGGCCGCCGTGGACGTTCGTCCTGGGGTTCGGGCCGATGATCCTGGCTGTCATCGGAGCCGCGGTCGCGGTCGCGATCGACAACCGGCGAAGGGGGAGATCATGACGCTGTCCAGACGCCAGATGCTGCGCGCGGCGGCGGGCGGTCTGGTGCTGGCTCCGCTGGCCGGCTGCTCCGACGGCAGCCCCGTCGGCAGCGGCAACGGCGGCACGCCCGGGGGCATCCTCGACGGCCTGGCCGTCGGCGGCGGCGCCAACGTGGAGGCCGAGTCCAGCGCGGGCGCCCTGGTACGCAGCACCGCCCGCCTGCCACAGCCGTTCACCGTGCCGCTGCCGATCCCGCCGGTGCTGCGCCCCGCGGGCGGCGGCGGCGCCGACGACCGCTACGAGATCACCCAGCGGGCCGCCGAGGTGGAGATCCTGCCCGGCCTGCGTACGCAGGTGTGGGGCTACAACGGCATCTTCCCCGGCCCCACGATCGTCTCCAGGAGCGGCCGCCAGACCGTGGTCCGCCACCGCAACGAGCTGCCCGAGCCGGTCGTGGTGCACCTGCACGGCGGACGGACCCCGGCGGAGCACGACGGCTATCCCACCGACCTCATCGACCCGGGCGGCTCGTTCGACTACGTCTATCCGCTCGACCAGGCCGCGGCCACCCTCTGGTACCACGACCACCGCATGCAGTTCACCGGTCCGCAGGTGTACAAGGGGCTCGCCGGGTTCCACCTGGTGCAGGACGCCCAGGAGGACGCCCTGCCCCTGCCGAAGGGCGAGCGCGACGTCCCGCTGATGATCGTCGACCGGGCGTTCGCGGAGGACGGCTCGATGATCTACCCCGACGTGCACAGCGACTACATCAGCGGCGTGCTGGGTGACGTCGTCCTGGTCAACGGGGCGCCCTGGCCGCTCATGGAGGTGGACGCCGCCCGCTACCGCTTCCGGCTGCTCAACGCCTCGAACGCGCGCCGTTACCGGCTCGCCCTCGACCCAGCGCCGCCGAGCGGACCCGCGTTCGTACAGGTCGGCAGCGACCTGGGGCTGCTCAGCGCGCCGCTGCCGCACGACGAGCTGCAGATCGCCTCGGCCGAGCGGTTCGACGTGATCGTGGACTTCTCCCAGTATCCGGTCGGGCAGGAAGTGACGATGGTCAACCGGCTGGGCGACGGCGGCAGCGCGAACGTGATGCGGTTCAAGGTCGCGCGCCGGGCCGCCGACGACAGCAGCATCCCGGCCAGGCTGGTGGAGGTGCGGCCGCTGTCGCCGTCAGACGCCGTGGTGGAGCGCACGTTCACGTTCCAGCGGGGCAGCGTGCAGCACGAGGGCATGCCGATGTGGACGGTCAACGGCCAGGCGTTCACCCCCGACACCATCGCCGCCGACCCGGCGCTCGGCACGGTCGAACGCTGGCGGCTGCACGCGCTCAACGTCTACCACCCCATCCACATCCACCTCGCCCCCTTCCAGGTGCTCGAGCCCTCCCCGTACGCCACCGGCTGGAAGGACACCGTCGACCTGGCCAGCGGCGACCAGGTGGAGGTGCTGCTCAGGTTCGAGGGCTACCGCGGCAAGTACGTCTTCCACTGCCACAACCTGGAGCACGAGGACATGATGATGATGGCCAACTTCCAGGTCCGCTGACCCTTCTCCCGGCTCATCAATCGGTTCCCTCCCTCCGACAAAGACTTCGTGCAGACTCGGCCGACACGCCGGTAGATAACAGTCGTTCCGTTCCTTTGTGGGCACTTGTCCTGCATAGCTCGACATAACACGTGCGTGTGGGTTCGAGTCAGATTGCATGGGCCCAGTTCGGGGGAGGAACATGGACCGCTCGATCGGCGTCGTCGCCACCGCCACCCTGGCCGTGGTGGCCGTCCTGGCCGTCACGGTCAGACCCGCGTCCGCCGCGCCACGCCACTTGGACGACCTCACTCACCGGGGCACCCCGGTGGTCGAGTCCGCGCCCGCCGCGCCCCGACTGGACAACATCGCCCATCGGGGCGGCGCGGCCCACGCTCCTGAGAACACGATCGCGGCCTGCGCCCTGTCCAGGGAGCAGGGGGCCGACACGTGCGAGTTCGACGTCCAGCAGACCAAGGACCACCGTCTCGTCCTGATGCATGACGAGACGCTGGCCCGTACCACCGATGTGGAGCAGGTCTTCCCCAAGCGGTCGCCGTGGCGGGTCGCGGACTTCACGCTCGCGGAGATCCAGAGGCTGGACGCGGGCTCGTGGTTCTCCCCGCGCTTCCGCGGTGAGGGGGTGCCCACGCTCAAGCAGGTGCTGCAGGCGGTGCGCGGCTCCGGCACCGGGCTGCTGCTGGAGATCAAGCACCCGCCGCACAGCCCCGACATCGACCGCCGCGTGGCCACCGAGCTACGGGAGGAACGCGACCTGTGGCGGGGGCAGCGGCTGACCCTGCAGGCGTTCGGCTGGCAGTCGATGCGCGTCCTGCACAGCGTGCTGCCCGACGTGCCCGTCGCGCTGCTCGGCAAGCCCGAGGAGGGACGGCTGGCCGAACTCGCCCGCTACGCCGACGGCATCACGACCCCGCACGGCGGTCTCACCCCGGCGTACGTCAGGAAGATCCACGAGCACGGCATGCGGGTCTACACCTGGACGGCGGACAAGCCGGGCGTGATGCGCCGCCTGATGTCGTACGGGGTGGATGGCATCATGACCAACCGGCCCGACGTCCTCGACTCCGTCAGGTCGGCCTGACGGCGGATCGCGGCTCTCCCAGGGCGGCGAGGGGGCCGCGCGCGAGATCTCGGCGGCGCGAGCATTCGTGGAACTCGGGACGTGCGCGTGGGCTCTCGGTACGATCGGGCCGTTCCCCTGTGTGCCCATCTCCTGGAGTCCGGCGTGAGCGAGTTGATGCGCGTGCCGTTGAGCGACGGCGGTTGCTTCCTGGTGGAGGTGGCGGACGACGAGCCGGGGGTGCGGCGGGCGTCCCGGGCGGGCGACGTGGTGGACGCCGCGGTCGACTCGCTGAAGACGGCGCTGGAGCCGATCCGGCAGGCCGCCGAGTGCGCGCTGGAGACGTTCAGGAAGGCCGGGCCTCGCGCGGTCGAGATCGAGTTCGGCGTACGGCTGAACGCCGAGGCCGGGGCGGTCATCGCCAAGACCGGCACAGAGGGTCACCTGACCGTCAAGCTGAGCTGGGGCGAGAAGGACTGAGCGGGAAGTGAGGCCGTGGTCGGTCCGCGTCTTCCGCGACGGGAGGGTCCGCGGCGCGGGCGTGCTGCTCGACGACCGGCACGTTCTGACCTGCGCCCACGTGGTCGGCCCGGCACCGCGCCCGTTCGAGGTGGACTTCCCCGCCCTGGGCGGCGAGCGGCTGCGTGCCGAGGTGGTGCCGGACGGCTGGTTCCCCGTCGAGCCCGGCGGGGGCGGTGACCTCGCGGTCGCGCGCCTGTCCGGCCCCCTCCCGCCGGGCGCCGTTCCCGCGCCGCTGGTCAGGAAGACCGCCCCGGGCACCCCGGTACGGGTGTACGGCTACCCGCCCGGCGTCGACACGGGAATGTGGGCGAGCGCCCGCCTCGACGAGCCCGCCGGCCCGCGGGCGGAGTGGGTCCAGCTCGAAGCCGCGCAGGTCACCGGGCACCGGATCGAGCAGGGCTTCAGCGGCGCCGGGGTGGAGGCCGACGGCAGGGTCACCGGCATCGTGGTGGCCGAGGACCGCGACGCGGCGGCCAAGGTGGCGTGGATGTTGCCGCTGGCCACGGTGGCGGCGCGCTGGCCCCGGCTGGAGCCGCTGCTGCCCGGCCCGCTGGACCTCGACCCGGCCTTCGAGCAGCACTTCGAGCCGCGCAGCCGGGGCGTGCAGCGGGCCGGCCAGCCCGGCAGGTACTTCACCGGCCGCGTGACGGCGCTGAGCGAACTGTCCCGATGGCTCGCGGACGGCGGCGACACCACCTCCCGGGTGGTCACGGGCAGCCCGGGGTCGGGCAAGTCCGCGGTGTTGTCGCGGCTGGTCGTGTGCGCCGACCCGGCCCGCCGCGCCCTCCTCCCGGCCGCGGAACGGGGCAGGATCACGCCGGGCACCCTGCCGCCGCCCGGCTCGATCGACGCGGCGGTGCACGCGGCGGGCAGGACCACCGAGCAGGTGGCGGCGCGGATCGCCACGGCTCTCGACCTGACGGCACCGGCCGCCGGGCTGCCCGCCGCGCTGGCGGTGCTCGGCAGGGCGCTCGGCAGGCCGGTCACGATCGTCATCGACGCCCTGGACGAGGCGGCCTTCCGCGAGGATCTCGTGCTGACCCTGGTGCAGCCGCTGGTCGCCGAGAGGGTACGGCTGCTGCTCGGCTCGCGCCTGGATCTGCTGCCGCTGCTGCGCACCGGGATCGAGGCCCTCGACCTGGACGCGGCACCGTACTTCGAGGCCGGCGACGTCGCCGCGTACGTGGCCGCCTACCTGAGGGGTGCCGGGCCGTACCGGGACGACGGCCTGCCCGAGCTGATCGGCGCGCGGGTCGCTGCGACCGCCGCGGGCAACTTCCTCATCGCCCAGCTCATCGCCCTGGACCTGGCCTCGCGGCCCCGGCCGGTCGATCCGCGGCAGCGCGACTGGGACGCCTTCCCCTCCCGGGTGGGCGACGCCATGCGGGCCCACCTGCACCGTGTGGGAGCGTCGGCGCCCGGCGGACACCGATGGGTGACGGACCTGCTGGCGCCGCTGGCGTACGCGGAGGGCACCGACCTGGGCGACGAGCTGTGGGCCGAGCTCGCGACCGAGCTGGGCGGCGCCGACTACCGCAAGGGAGACCTGCGAAGGCTGCGCGCCGACACGGGCGCCGCCGCGCTGCTGACCGCCGCGGGGACGGGCTGGCGGCTCTTCCACCACGCGCTCGCCGAGCACCTGCGCGAGGAACTGGATCGCTCCGGCCTGCGCGCGGAGGAGGCGCATCGGGCCATCGCCGGCCGACTGCTCGCGCGGGTGCCGGGGGAGGGCGGGGAGCGGCGCTGGTGGGAGGCGCCGCCGTACGTGCTGCGGCACCTGGCGGGGCACGCGGTGGACGGCGGGCTGCTGGAGGACCTGGTGCAGGATCCGGGGTTCCTGCTCTGGGGCGACCAGGACCGGCAACTGCCGCTGCTCGGCAACGTGCACGGGGCTCGGGCCAGGGCCGCCGCGGAGGCGTACCAACTGGCCGCGCACGAGGTCGGCGCGCTCGACTCCGACGGTGGGGCGGCCACCGTCCTGCGGGTCTTCGCGCGGCTGCGGGGCGCGGACGAGCTGGCCGACCGGGTCAGCCGCCTCCGTCCTGAGGGCTGGGACGTGGCCTGGCGGCACTGGCGGCGCTCGTTCACCCACCGGGTGTTCCTCGGGCACCACGAGCGGGTGCAGGTGGTCGGTCTCGGCGTCGCGCGCGGGCGTACGGTCGTGGTCTCCGGGGACCGGAGCGGCGGGGTGCTGGTCCGGGACCTGGAGACGGGGGCGCTGCTGCACTCCCTCACCCACCGGCGGCGGGGGACGGGCCGTCCCGCCCGCCAGGTGCGGATCACGGCGCTGGCCGTGCGGGAGAACCTGGCCGCCGTCGGCGACAGCCTGGGCCGCCTGGAGCTGTGGGACCTGAACACCGGCCGGTCCGTGCGCGTCTTCCCGCCGGCCTACAGCGGGGTCGAGGGCATCGCCTTCTCCACGGACGGCTCTCTCCTCGTCACCGCGGGCTGGATCGACGGCGGGGCTGTGGTCAAGACGTGGGACACCGCCGGTGGTGCGGAGCTGCGGACGCTGCCGTGTCCCAGCAGGGCGGTCACCGACGTGGCCGTGATCGGGCCGGTGGACCGGGCGGCGAAGGGGGACGTGGTGGTGGGCGCGGGAGGCGACACCGACGAGGGCCCGCTGCACGCATGGGACCTGGAGACCGGGCGCTACCTGCGCCGATTCGGCGGCGTGCCGCGCCGCGACGAGAACGTCAGGTGCTGGCTGCGGTCCGGATCGTTGCAGGTGGCGGACGGGCTGGTGGTCGTGGCGGAGCGGGTGGAGGAAGACGCGGGATTCGTCCGCGTCTGGGATCCGATGTCCGGGGAACTCCTGCGGACCTTCCCCGAGACGCCGCTGCCCAAGCTCTGGTCGCTGGCCATCGGCCGACGGCACGACCGCCTGGTCGCCGTGACCGCCGGAGACCTGCACGGGGGCGTCCGGCTCTGGGACGCCCTGACCTGGCGGCCACTCGGCGACCTGGCGGGCCACACGTGCAAGGTGGAGGCGATCACGCTCGGCGAGCACCGCGGACGGCCCGTCGCGGTCACCGGCGACGGGCCGATCAACCCCGGCGACGCGGCCACGGTCAGGGTGTGGGACCTCGCCGACGAACCCGCCTCCGACGTGGCGGGCGTGTCCCGGGTACGGCCGAGCCGCGGCGCGCTGGTCACCGCGGAGGGCGAGGACCTCGTCGTCCGCGACGCCGGAACCGGCCGGGCGGTACGGCGGGTCGGCTGCCGGGCGGGTGAACTGGCCGTGCACGGGACGCTGGCGGTCACGCTGGACGACGGCGTCGTCAGGACGTGGGACCTGGAGACCGGGCGGCCGGGCCATCGGCTGGACGGAGGCGGTCAGCCGGTGCGCACGCTCGCGACGGGCGCACTCGGCGAGCGGGTGCTCGCGGCCGTCCTGAGCGCCGCCCGGCCCGGCGGCGACCGGGCGGAGGTGCACGTCTGGGACGCGACCACGGGCCGGCGCCTGCGCCGCTTCACCGGTGACGTCGGCATCTACGACGCGGTCGCGCTGGGCGCGTACCGCGGCAGGGGCCTGTTGATCACGGGCAGCGGCGGCTCGGACCGGGTGGTCCGGGTGCGCGACCTGGCCACCGGCCGGACGATCCACACCCTCGCCCGCAACGACAACTACATCAAGACGATCTCCGTCGAGGACCTCCTCGGCAGACCCGTGCTCGTCACCGGAGGCGGGAACGTCTGCCTCTGGGACCTCGCCGACGGCGCCCTGATCTCCGCCTTCGGCGACCACATGACGCTGATGACGCAGGTACGGCTCGGCGAGATCGACGGGCGGCCCGTCGCGGTGACCATCAGCATCGGCAGCGACCGCCGCATCGCCGTCTGGCGTCTTCCCGACGGGGAGCCCCTGGGGTCGTACACCGGGCAGGCGGGCTGGCTCGGCTCGGTGGACCTGGCCACCGTCCGTGGCCTCCCCACGGTGGTCGCCCCGGCCGACGACGGGTCGGTCCACCTATGGGAGCCGGTGGCGGGGACGGTCACCCGGCTGCCGTTCAACGCCAAGGTCCGGGACGTCCTCGTCACCGGCGGCGACCTCGTCGTGGCGACCGACACGGGCCTCGCCCGGCTGCACCACCTGGAACGGCCCGGGTCTCTGTGATCGTCGCCGCCGTTCCCGGCGCTCCGGCTGAGCGGGGATCCGGGTGCGCAGGCCCGGCGGGGCGTCCGTCAGACTGGTAGCGGTGTCGTCGTCCTCGTCCTCGTCCCTGATCTCGGTCACCGCGCTGCTGCCCGTGGCCGTCGTCGTGCTGGCCGCCCTGGGCGCGCTCGTGGCCTGGCTGGGCCGGCTGGGGCACGGCCGGGGCGTCGTGACGGCCTGCCTGCGGGCCGCGCTGCAACTGGGCGTCGTGTCCGTGGTGATCACCTGGGTCGTCGCCTACTCGATGGCGGTGGTGGGGTTCATCCTTCTCATGTTCGGCGTGGCCACGTTCACGGCGGGGCGGCGCGTCACCGGCACCCGTACGGGGTGGTGGTGGGCGGGTCTGCCGATCGCCGCGGGCACCGTTCCCGTGCTGGCCGTCCTGACGGGCACCCGGGTGATCTCCGTGACCGGCATAGTGATCATCCCGATCGCCGGGATCCTGCTGGGCGGCTGCCTGACGGCCACGGCGCTGGCGGGCCGGCGCGCGGTGGAGGAGCTGTTCCAGCGCAGGGGAGAGGTGGAGGCGGCGCTGTCACTCGGCTTCCTGCCCAGGGACGCGGCCATGGAGATCTGCCGCCCGGCCGCCGCCGGGGCACTGGTGCCGGCCCTCGACCAGACCAGGACCGTGGGGCTGGTCACGCTGCCGGGGGCGTTCGTGGGCGTGCTGCTCGGCGGGGCGAGCCCGATCGAGGCGGGCATCGTCCAGCTCGTGGTGCTGGTGGCGCTGCTGGCCGCCGAGGCGATCGCGATCGTGGTCACGGTCGAGCTGGTCGCGCGGGGCCGCTTCACTGCCTCCGGCGGTTCCGCGTAGGGTGGTGGTGCGCGCGCTCAGGGCGCCACCGGTCCGCGGAAAGGGCCAAGCCCACCTGATGTTCACCACGCGTTCCGGCTCGACCTCTTTTCCTGCCTGACCATGCGGACACCAGGCCGCACGGAAAGGAGGCCCGCGTGCCCATCCAACGCCTGCCCGACCACCCCAGCCTCGAACTGCTCCGCAAGCAGGCCAAGACCCTCCTGCGCCGCGTACGGGCTGACGTGCCCGAGTCCCGCGCCCTCGTCGCCGAGTTCCACCCCCGGCCGCCTCAGGTGTTCCGGCTGGCCGACGCGCAGCTCGTCACCGCCCGCCGGTACGGCTTCGCGAGCTGGCCCAGGCTGAAGGAGCATCTGGTCACCGTCGAGCGCTACACGCGCTCACCACACCTCGTCGAGCCGAGTCAGGAGCCGTGGGCGGAGTTTCTACGCCTGGCCTGCCTCAACTACGGCGCCGACGACCCCCGCAGGAGGCAGGAGGCCGGTCTGCTGCTGTCCCGGCATCCCCACCTGGCCACCGCGAACGCCCACACCATGGCCGCCACCGGCGCGGCCGACGCGCTCGCGGACCTCCTGGCCGCCGACCCGGGGGCGGCTCGGGCACAGGGCGGCCCCTTCGGCTGGGAGCCGCTGCTGTACCTGGCCTACGCCCGGCTCGACGGGCCCGGCCGGTACGTGGCGGCGGCCCGGCTGCTCCTCGACCACGGCGCCGATCCGGACGCCGGGTTCCTGTGGGACGGGCTGACCTCGCCGTTCACCGTGCTCACCGGCGCGTTCGGCGGCGGCGAGGGCGACCAGCCGCCGCACCCCGAGGCGATGGCGCTGGCCAGGCTGCTGCTGGAGGCCGGGGCCGACCCCAACGACGGCCAGGCCCTCTACAACCGCGGGCTCGGCGGCACGTTCTCCGACGACACCGCCCACCTCCGGCTGCTGCTGGAGTTCGGGCTGGGCCGAGGGGAGGGCGGCCCGTGGCACGCCCGGCTGGGCCCGGCCCTGCAGTCGCCACGGCAGCTCCTGCGCGACGAGCTGGCCACCGCCGCCCTGCGTGGCGGTCCACGGCGGGCACGGCTGCTCCTCGACCACGGGGCCGAGGTGAACGGGCTCGGCGGACACCCGGTGTACGGCGGACGCACCCCGTACGAGCTGGCCCTGCTGAACGGGCACACGGAGGTCGCCGAACTGCTCGCCGCAGCGGGTGGCTCAGCGGGTGGCTCAGCGGGTGGCTCAGTGGGTGGCTCAGTGGGTGGCTGAGTCGGCGTCGAGTGCGTGGAGCACGGTGGGGAGGTCGTCGGCGGCGAGCCGTTCCAGGCAGTCCGTGACGAGGTCGCGGAAGACCCGGTCGTCCCGGAGGTCGGCGCCGAAGATCTCCTCGACGGCCAGCAGGCGGCGCACGGTGGCGGCGGCGGTGCTGGAGAAGGAGGCCGTCTCGTCACCGCGCAGCCGGGCGGCCAGCGGGTCGTCCAGCTCGCGGCACGTGGTGACATGGCGCATCCATCCGGCGACGGCGAGCGCGATCCAGCGGGGTTCGCGGCCGGCGGCCAGCCGGTCGCGCGCCGGGTCCAGCAGGCGCTGCGGCAGCTTCTGCGAGCCGTCCGCCGCGATCTGCGCGACCCGGTGCCGCAGGCCGGGGTTGGCGAACCGGGCCAGCAACGACTCCTTGTACGCCGGCAGGTCGAACCCGTCCAGCCCGCCCAGGGTCGGCGTGAGGTCGTCGTCCATCAGCCGGCGCAGGAAGGCGGCGAACGCGGGATCGGCCACGGCCTCGGACACGTACGCCGCCCCCGACAGGTAGGCGATGGCCGAATGGCTGCCGTTGAGCAGGCGCAGCTTCATCCGCTCGTACGGCCGCACGTCGTCCACCAGCAGCGCGCCCGCCCGCTCCCAGGCCGGGCGGTCCCCGGCGAAGCGGTCCTCGATCACCCACTGCGTGAACGGCTCGGTGACGACCGCGCCCAGGTCGGTCACGCCGAGCCTGGCGGCCACGTCGTCCAGGTCGGCCGGCGTGGTCGCGGGCACGATCCGGTCCACCATGGTCGCGGGGAACGTGACGTTCTCCTCGACCCAGCGCAGCAGCGGCGGCTCGCACAGCTCCGCCACGAGCCGGGCCAGTGTCGCGCCGTTGTCGGGCAGGTTGTCGCAGGAGACGACGGTGAGCGGGCCCGCGTCGGCGGCGGCACGGGCGCGCAGCCCGGCGACCAGCCTCCCGACCACACCGGGCACAGGGCGACCGGGCGCCGCGCCGGGCACGGGTCGGCCGGGCACAGCGCCGGGCACAGCGCCGGGCCCAGACCAGGGCATCGTGTCGCGGCGGTACGCCTTCTCCGTGACGGTCAGCGTGACGACCGCGGTCTGCGGCGCGGCCAGCCGCGCGGCGAGGTCGTCACCGGGGACGAGCACCTCCCGCACGGATCCGACCACGCGCACCTCGTCGCCCGCGCGCACGCCGTACAGGCAGTCCTGCGGGCGGAGCCGGTCGGCCACGTCGGTGCTGCGCTGGCTGACCCCGCAGATGCCCCAGCGGTCGTCGCCGGTCGCCGCCATGGCCCGCTCGGTGTAGACGGCCTGGTGGGCCCGGTGGAAGGCACCGATGCCCAGGTGCACGACGCCGGTCAGGCGCGGGAGCGCCAGCGGGCGGGCGGCGGGTGCGACCCTGGACAGGGTGGCGCGGCTGAGCCTCACCAATGGTGCATGCTCCCGTCCATCAGCCGGTTGACCGGCAGGTACGCCGGTTCGTACGGGTATCGGGCGGCCAGCTCCTCGTCGATGTCGACGCCGAGACCCGGCTCCTCGCTCGGGTGGAGGTAACCGTCGGCGTAGTGGTAACCGTGCGGGAACACCTCGTCGGTGGCCTCGGTGTGCCGCATGTACTCCTGGATGCCGAAGTTCGGGACGGCGAGATCCAGGTGGAGCGCCGCGGACATGCAGACAGGGGACAGGTCGGTCGCGCCGTGCGAGCCGGTGCGCACGTGGTGCAGCGCGGCGAGGTCGAAGATCCGGCGCAGGTGGGTGATCCCGCCCGCGTGCACGACCGTGGCCCGGATGTAGTCGATGAGCTGCTCGCGGATGAGCTGCTCGCAGTCCCAGATCGAGTTGAACACCTCGCCGACCGCGATCGGCGTCGTGGTGTGCTGCCTGATCAGCCGGAACCCGTCCTGCAGCTCGGCGGGCACCGGGTCCTCCAGCCAGAACGGCGCGTACTCCTGCAACCGGGAGCCGAGCCCACCGGCCTCGATCGGGGTGAGCCGGTGGTGGACGTCGTGCAGGACGTGCAGGTCGAAGCCGAACCGGTCGCGTACGGCGGCGAACAGCTCGGGCACGACCCGCAGGTAGCGCTCGGTCGACCAGTTGGCCTCGCTCGGCAGCCGCGCGTCGGCGGGCTCGTAGAACATCTTGTCCTTGCCCACGCCGTAGGTCGCGGCGAGACCCGGGATGCCGCACTGCACGCGGACCGCCCGGTAGCCCAGGTCGACGTACTTGGCGACCTCGTCGAGCACCTCGGGGATCGTCTCGCCGTTGGCGTGGCCGTACACGGTGACGCCCTCGCGTGAGCGCCCGCCGAGCAACTGGTAGACGGGCAGCCCCGCGACCTTGCCCTTGATGTCCCACAGGGCGGTGTCGACGGCCGCGATCGCGGTCATCGTGACCGGGCCGCGCCGCCAGTACGCGCCGCGGTAGAGGTACTGCCAGGTGTCCTCGATGCGCGCGGGGTCGCGGCCGATGAGCAGCGGGCAGACGTGGTCGCGCAGGTAGGAGGCCACCGCCAGCTCCCTGCCGTTCAGCGTCGCGTCGCCGACGCCGGTGACGCCGTCGGAGGTGGTGATCTTCAGGGTGACGAAGTTCCGCCCGGGGCTGGTGACGATGACCTTGGCGTCGGTGATTCTCACTGGTATGCCTCCAGGTCGGCGAAGAGCGTGCAGTCCGGATGGGTACGCAGGACGGAGGCGGGGCAGCTCTCGTCGATCGGCCCGTCGAGCGCGGCGGCGAGCGCGGCCCGCTTGCTCGGTCCTGGCACCGTGGCGACCAGGGTACGGCCGGCCATCAGCGCGGGCACGGTCAGCGTGATCGCCCGTCGTGGCACGTCCGCGAGCGCGGCGAAGCATCCGTCGCTGACCTGTTGCCGGCGGCAGGCGTCGTCGAGCTCGACCACCTTGACCGCGAGGGGGTCGGCGAAGTCGGCCACCGGGGGGTCGTTGAACGCCAGGTGGCCGTTGTCGCCGATGCCCAGGCAGACCAGGTCGATCGGGCCGCGGCCGAGCAGTTCGGCGTAGCGGGCGCTCTCCGCCTCCGGGTCGTCGCCCGGCTCGATGACGTGCACCGCGCCGGGCCGTACGGTGTCCCAGAGCTCCTGGTGGAGGAAGCGGCCGAACCGCTCGGGCGCGTCCTGGGGCAGGCCGATGTACTCGTCCATGTGGAAGACGGTGACCCTGGACCAGTCGATCCCCTCGGCGGCGCGCAGCCCGGCCAGCGTCTCCCGCTGCGAGGGCGCGGCGGCGAAGACGGCCCTGGCCTCTCCGCGGGTGGCGAGCGCCGTGCGCAGCGCCGCCGCCGCGGCCCACGCCGCCGCGGCGCCGGACTCCGCCCTGTCGCTGAATACCCGGACGTCGAGGCGTCCGGCGACCCGCTCGATCACGGGGCCGGTGTTCGTGGCTGTCACGGCTGTTCTCCCTGAGCGCCGAGCCGGGGTAGCTCGACGATTTGCATGAGGTTCCTGGCGATGTGGTACGGGTCCTTGACCGGCAGGGCGACGACCTCGTCGAGCGGGGCCCCCGCCCGGTCCCTGATCTGGATCCACTCCTCGCCGTCCGCGCCGCCGGGGAACGTACGCAGCGTGTAGTCCCAGATTCGGTCGAACCAGCCGGCCGCCTCCCGGTCCGCGTAGCGCTCGGCCGCCAGCCGGGTGGTGTAGGCGGCCTCCGTGTGGGCCCACCACAGCTTCGTCGACCAGGTCCGCCTGACCAGGTCCTCGTACGGCCCGCCGTACGGCCGCCCGGAGACGTCGACGTAGCGGAACAGGCCGCCGTGCTCGTCGTCCCACCCGGCCTCGCACAGCGCGGAGACGGAGGCGAGCAGGTCACCGTGGTCGCCGGTCTCGCCGAGCAGCTCGCCGGCCTCCAGCGCCATCCAGATCCCCTCCAGCGCGTGGCCGGGGGTGCGGTGCCGGGCCAGGACCGTGTCACGCATGCCGGGATCGGCCACGAACGTCTCGGTGAACAGGCCGCTCTCCTCCCGGTGCGCGACCATGGCCCGGCGGGCGGCCCGCAGCTCGTCCGCGTACGGGTTCGCCTGATCCGCGGACGCCGCCTGGTGCGCGCGGGCCTGGTCGAGCCGGGCGTTGAGGACGATCATGCGCGCGCCGAACCCCGAGCAGCCGGGTGGCAGCGGGTACGGCGGCGTCGGCGGATCGCCCGCCGCCACGTCGTCCGCGACCCGCTGGACGATCAGGTCGATCGTGGGCAGGTGCTCGGGCGAGCCGGTGTGGCGGGTCAGCTCGGCCAGACCCATGGCGACGAAGGCGTCGGCGAAGACGCTGCGCTCCGCGGGCAGGGGCGCGCCCCGCTCGTCCATGACGTACGCGCACCGGCCGTCCGACTGCACGGCGTGGTCGAGGAGGAAGGCCGCGCCGCGCTCGGCGTGCCGTACGAGGGCGCCGGAGCCGTCGGGCAGGGTGAGCAGCCCGCGGTCGGCCAGCCGGGCGGCGCGGGCGAGCAGCCAGACGAATCGGCCCTGTGACCAGGTGAACTTGTCCGTCGACAGCCGACGCCGGCCCCTGTTGTCGAAGCAGGTGAAGAACCCGCCGTGCACGGTGTCGATGCCGTGCTCCAACCAGAACGGGAGGATGACGTCTTCGAGTTGCCTGCGGGCGATCTGGTCGGGCTGCTCGGAACCCATGCCGTCCTTTTCGTCGAGGGATGCGGGTGATGTCGGAGAAGGGAGGTCGTCTGAGACAATGAAAGCGATTGCATGATTCTGGCTTCGCTAGAGTACTCCGGTCAAGCCCGGTCGAGCCAATGCTGAGGAGCGCGGTGTGAGCAAGCCGACGATCTACTCCATCGCCCGGCGGTGCGGCGTCTCGGCCGCGACCGTGTCACGCGCGTTCAACCGGCCCGAGCTGGTCAGCGCGCCGGTCAGGGAGCAGATCATGGCCGTCGCCGCCGAGCTGGGCTACCAGCCCAGCTCCGCCGCGCGCGGCCTGGTCACGGGCCGGGCCGAGATGATCGGGCTGATCGTGCCCGACATCACCAACCCGTTCTTCCCGCAGCTCGTACGCGCGATCCAGCAGGCGGCGGAGCGGATGGGCAGCTCGGTCATGCTGGTCGACGCGGAGGAGAGCGCGGCGGCCGAGGTGCGGCACGTCGCCCAGCTCCGCAGCAGGGTGGACGGGGTGATCGTGGCCTCGCCGCGCTCGTCGTCGTCGGCGCTGCGCGAGGCCGCGAGAGGGCTCCCGTGCGTGCTGCTCAACCGGCCGCTGCGCGACCTGTCGTCGGTGATCTGCGACAACACCAGCGCGCTCTTCGACGCGGGCGACCATCTGTACAAGCACGGCCACCGGTCGTTCGCGCTGCTCGCCGGGCCGAGCGCGTCGTGGGCGGCGGCCCGCCGCGCGCAGGCGATCCGCAGGTGGGCGCGGGGGCGCGGGGTGGAGCTGACGGAGCTGGGCCCGTTCCGCGCGACGTTCAAGGGCGGCAGGCAGGCCGGCGCCGCGCTGCTCGGCACCGACGCCACCGCGGCCTTCGCCTTCGACGACCTCACCGCGTGCGGCGTGCTCGCCGAGCTGGCCGGGTGCGGCGTCTCCGTGCCCGGCGAGCGCAGCGTCGTGGGCTGCGACGACGTGCTGCTGGCCCGTACGGTGACGCCGAGCCTGACCACGGTGACCGCGCCGACGGGCGACCTCGGCGCCACCGCGGTCCAGGTGCTGAGCAGGCAGATCGAGGCCCCGGGCGGCGCGCCCGAGCACGTCAGGCTGCCGGGCGTGTTCGTCGCGCGTGACTCCACGGGGCCGCGGTCGGACTCTTGACCGGGATTCGGCCATGGTCTTAAATGCCTGCAATCGCTTACATCGGTCACGAGGAGCCTGCAGGTGCAAAACGGACGGCACATGTCGCTCATGCGGACGTACGCCGAGCAGGTCGTGGGCCTGATCGGCAGGATCGAAACCGAGGAGGCCGACTCCATCGGCGCGGCGGCCGTGCTCATCGCCGACCACATCACCCGGCACGGCGCGGACCGGCTGATCTACGTCTACGGCCCCGGCGGCCACTCGAACCTCGCCGCCCAGGAGGTGTTCTTCCGCGCCGGCGGCCTGGTCAACGTCAGCGCGATCCTCGACGAGGGCACGCTGCTGTCGGGTGGCGCGCTGCGCTCGATGGCGATCGAACGCACCCCCGGCTACGGCCGCGTCGTCATCGACGACAACGGGCTCGGCGAGGGAGACCTGCTCATCCTGGTCAACGCGTACGGCATCAACGCCGCGCTCATCGACGCCGCGCTGACCGCCCGCGAGCGCGGCGTCACCGTGATCGGCGTCTCCTCCAGGGAACACGCCGACCGGACCGCTCCCGGCCACCCGGCCAGGCACCCCACCAAGCGGAACCTGCACGACCTCGTCGACCTGCACATCGACACGAAGGTGCCGATCGGCGACGCCGTTCTGGAGATCGAGGGGGTTCCCGACCGGGTGGGTGCGATCTCGACGTTCGCCAACGCGTACACGCTCAACTGCCTCATGGCCGCGGCGATCGCCGAGCTGGCCGGGCGCGGCACCGTCCCCGAGATCTGGCGCAGCGGGAACGCGCCGGGCGGCGACGAGCGCAACGCGCTCTTCCTCGACCGCTTCCGTGGGCGGGTCCGGTGGCTGTGAACAGGGGCGGGGCGTCGCTGCTCGCCGGGGTCGCGGTCGCCGACATCACGCCGCCGGTCGGCGGGTCGCTCGCGGGGTACGCGGCGCGCGTCTCCGCCTCCACCGGGGTGCACGATCGGCTGCTGACCAGTGCCGTGGCGGTCTCCGACGGGACGACCACGTCCGTCGTGATCTCCGCCGACCTCATCGCGCTCGACCCGGACACCACCCGCCGGATCGCCCGTGACCTGCGGGAGCGTACGGGGATCCCGGAGGAGGGGGTGGCCGTGGCGGTGACGCACACGCACGCGGGCCCCGCGGTGACCAGGGGCGGGATCGGCGGCGTGGCCGACCCGCGCTACGTCGAGGACACCTGCTCGCGGATCGTCGGCGCAGCCGCCGCGGCGCTCGACGCGCTCGCACCCGCAGTGCTCCGCCGGGGCTGCGGATCCCTCCACGGCGTCGCCCACAACCGGCGCGGCGGGACCCTCACCGACCCGGCGGTCCCCGTCGTACGCCTGGAGCGCGCGGACGGCGAGCCCCTGGCCACCGTGTTCTCCCACGCCTGCCACCCGGTGACGCTCGGCCCCGACAACCTGCGGCTCACCGCCGACTGGCCCGGCTACGCGCGGCGGCACGTGGCGGCCGCGCTAGGCGGCGTCGCGGTGTTCCTCCAGGGCTGCTGCGGCCAGCTCAACACCGGCCACACCGCGCTCGACAGCCTGCGCGGCGCCGAGACGCGTCCTGGCCGGACCTTCGAGGCCGCTCAGCGCATCGGAACCCTGGTCGGCGAGGCCGCGCTCGCCGCCGTGCTCACCACCGGGACCGAGGCGGTGGCGGGCCCGGTGTCGGTGTCCGCCACGCGCGTCGAACTGCCGCTCGGAGACCCGCTCGCGCCGGACGAGCTGCGCGCGCTCGCCGTCGACCGCGATGGACCGTGGGCGGGGTGGGCGGTCGCCCAGCTCGCCGATCCAGGGCCGGAGTCGGTCGAGGTCCAGGTCGCCGTGCACCGGTGGGGCGGCGTGCCGCTGGTCTTCCTGCCCTGCGAGCCCTTCGTCGAGCTGGCGCTGGAACTGCGGGCCGCGCTCGGCGACCCCGGGCTGCTCGTCGCCGGTTACACCGGTGGCGTGCCCGGCTACCTGCCCTATCCGGAGACGCACTACGCCGCGGGCGGCTACGAGATCGACGAGGCCCACCGGGCGTACGGGCTGCGTGCCGCGTTCACGCCCGATGCCGGTCGCCGGGTGCTGGCCGCCGCCGGAACGCTCGCAGGGGAGGCCCCGTGACGATCGAGGGCAGGCTCGCGGACGGGCGTCCCGTACGCGTCGAGCTGGACGGGCCGCAGATCGCCGCGGTCACCGAGATTCCCGGCGCGCCCGACGTGCTCGTCCTCCCCGGACTGGTGGACCTCCAGGTCAACGGGTACTGCGGGCACGACTTCAACGCCGACGACCTCACGACCGGCGACGTCGCCGCACTCGTACGGGAGCTGTGGAAACGCGGCACCACGACGCTGTGCCCCACGATCATCACCGCGCCGGAAGACAAGATCACCAGGAACCTGCGCGTGATCGCGGCGGCGCGAGAGGCCGACCCGCTGGTCGGGCACGCCATCGCCGCCGTGCACGTGGAGGGGCCGTACCTGTCGCCCGAGGACGGCCCGCGGGGCGCGCACGACGCCGCCCACCTGCGCGATCCCGACCTCGCCGAGTTCGGCCGCTGGCAGGAGGCGAGCGGCGGGCTGGTGCGGATCGTCACGCTGGCTCCGGAACGGCCGGGCGCCCTCGACTACATCG
Source organism: Nonomuraea antimicrobica (assembly GCF_039536965.1). Lineage (NCBI taxonomy): Bacteria > Bacillati > Actinomycetota > Actinomycetes > Streptosporangiales > Streptosporangiaceae > Nonomuraea > Nonomuraea antimicrobica. The sequence continues at coordinate 31,782 of NZ_BAAAZP010000040.1, forward strand.
CCGAACTCGCCCGGCGCGGCGTCATCGCCTCCATCGGGCACACCGCGGCGACGCCCGCCGAGATCGAGGCGGCCGTACGGGCGGGCGCGCGGCTCTCCACCCACCTGGGCAACGGCGCGCACGCGCTCATCCGGCGGCACCCCAACTACCTCTGGACCCAGCTCGCCGCGGACGCCCTCACCGCGACGTTCATCGCGGACGGGCACCACCTGCCCGCCGACACCTTCACCGCCATGCTCCGCGCCAAGGGGATCGGCCGCGCGTTGCTGGTCAGCGACTCCGTGGCGCTGGCCGGATGCGCCCCCGGCGACTACACGACCCCGGTCGGCGGCCGGATCACGGTGGGCGAGGACGGTCGGGTCACGCTGCCCGGCGGCGAGCTGCTGGCCGGGTCGGGCAGCTCGTTGATCGAGTGCGTCGCCTGGGCGGTCGCGCGTACCGAGGTCGAACTCGGCACCGCGGTGCGGCTGGCCGCGGCCAACCCGGCGCGTCTGCTCCGAACCGCCCGCGGTCGTCTCGAACCCGGCGCGCCCGCCGACCTGATCGTCACCACTCCCGACCTGTCCGTCCTGCGCACCTTCGTGAACGGTGTGCCCGTCCACGACGCCTGACCTCGTCCCGCTTCCGACTGCCGTCCCCCTTTTCCGCCTCTCTTCCTCCACTCCTCCGCGCCTCCATTCCTCCATTCCTCCATTCCGACTCTGACCTGCACAGCTCCCCACCCCCACGCTGGGAGATCTCATGGGTGTTCTCGACTGGCTAGTGATCTGCGGCTACTTCGTCGTGATGATCGTGATCGGCGTCTGGGCGAAGTCCCGCATCCGCGACGCCAAGGACTTCTTCACCGCCGGGGGCAAGATGCCCTGGTGGTTGTCCGGCATCTCCCACCACATGTCGGGTTACAGCTCGGCGGTCTTCGTCGGCTACGCGGCCATCGCCTACACCGCGGGTTTCACCCTGTACGTCTGGTGGGCGATCGGCATCACGTTCGCGATGGTGGTCGGGTCGTTCCTGTTCACGCCGCGCTGGCCCCGGCTGCGGCAGCGGCTCGGGATCATCTCGCCGCTGGAGTATCTCGCGACCCGCTACAACGTGCCCGCGCAGCAGGTGCTCGCGTGGAGCGGCACCGCGCTCAAGGTCTTCGACGTGGGCGCGAAGTGGGCGGCGACCGCGCTGCTGCTGCAGGTGTTCGCGGGCGTGCCGATCGCCTGGGGCGTGCTGCTCACCGGCGGCGTCACGCTGATCTACTCGACGATCGGCGGGCTGTGGGCCGACGCGCTCACCGACCTCGGCCAGTTCGTCATCCAGCTCGTCGCGGGGATCACGCTGTTCGTCGCCGTGCTCGCCCAGCTCGGCGGCCCGTCGGCGATCTGGACGCTGTGGGACCGGCTGCCCGAAGGCCACGGCCAGCCGTTCAACGACAAGTACACCGTGGGCTTCGTCCTGGTCTACCTGCTGATCAACACGCTTTCGTACAACGGCGGGACCTGGAACCTCGCCCAGCGCTTCATCGCGGCCCCGACGGGAGACTCGGCCAGGCGGGCCGCGCTGTTCTCGGCGGGCCTCTACCTCTTCTGGCCGCTCGTGCTGTTCTTCCCGATGTGGGCCGCGCCGGTCCTGCTGCCCAACCTGGCCGAGCCCGACCAGTCGTACGCGCTGCTGACCCAGCAATTGCTGCCCGGCGGGCTCATCGGCCTCGTGCTGGCCGGGATGTTCGCGCACACGATGGCGATGACGTCCTCCGACGCCAACGCGATCTCCTCGGTCGTGATCAGGGACATCATCCCCGCGGTCTGGAAGCGGGCGCACTGGATGTCGTCCGCGTCCGAGCTGCTGGCCGGGCGGGTGTCCACGTTCCTGTTCATCGCGCTGTCGATGGGCATCGCGCTCGGCGCGGACAGCTTCGGCGGCGTGCTCGGCCTGCTGATCCTCTGGTTCGGCGCGCTCGTCGGCCCGATCGCCATCCCGATGCTGCTCGGCATGCTGCCGATGTTCCGCCGCTGCGGTCCGGCCGCCGCGATCGGGTCGTGGGCGACAGGGCTCGTGGTCTTCGCCCTGCTCAAGTACGTCTTCCCCGGTCAGGGCCAGACCGTGGAGGTGGCCGCGCCCGTCCTGTCGGCGCTGGTGGTGTTCGTCGTCGTCGGGCTCGTCGCCCCGGTCCGCAACGCCGAGGCCGACGCGCTGATCGACTCCCTGAGCACCGAGCACCCGCAACCGCGGAACGACGAGACCGCGTCGGCCCCCACCGGGCACTGACCCTCGCTCCTGGGGCTGCGCTCAGGCGTAGCCCCAGGCCGTGGCGTACTTGGCGAGCTTGGGCGGCAGGTCGTCGGCGTCGTCGAAGACGCGGGCGGCCTGGATCTGGCCGGACTTGATGTTGTCGCTGCGGTCACCCAGGTTCGGCGTGAACTGGCCCTGGTGGTGCCTGCCGTATTCGAGCATCCCCTGCTCCCACTCCACCCCCAGGTACGTGCACACCTCGCGGGTGACGTGCTCGGGCCGCGCGGTCAGTTGCTCGTAGCGCACCGTCAGGCCGTCGAGGGCGCGGCGGGCCTTCTCTAGGGGCGCGAAGTACTTCAGCGCGGTCGCCTCCAGTGACTCCCGGGTGGCGGTGTTGTCCTTGCGGTTCTCCAGGGAGGAGACCACACCGCGCGGGTGGCGTACCAGGAAGATGAACCTGGCGTCGGGCCAGACGTATTTCAGCCGCTCCCAGACGAAGACGTTGCCGGGGGTCTTGTCGACCACGATGTCCTTGCCGCTGCGCAGCAGCTCCAGGTGCAGGATGCGGTCCCACACCACGTGCTCCAGCTCCACCCGGTCGAGCCCGAGCTCCTGCATGGACGCCTCGGAGAAGCCGGGGGTCAGCTCCACCCCGATGGTGCGCAGGTGCAGCTCGTGCGGCGCGCGGATCCGGGAGTGGCTGTTGAGCAGCATGCGCAGCAGCGTGGAGCCGGAGCGCACCGGGGAGATCACGAAGACGGGGGACTTCACCAGCCGCGGTGCGGCGGGAAAGGTGTAGTCGACGACCTGCGTACGCTTCGGAGGCCGCCGGACCCCGGCGCTCGCGGTGAACGCGGAGCCGTTCGTCTCCGGCCCCGCCGGTTGCCACGGTGGACGCAGCGCCTCGCGCAGAAGTCGTGCCCTTCGCTTGAAACCCTTTTGTACGACTCCCATGCGCGACTTTCTTACCCTTTCACCCCCGCGTCCCTATTCCCGATAAATGTAAATGGCAGGGGCCCCTGTGACATGATTCCACATTTGGCACCGAACATTACATATGAGAAAGCTGAGAATTTCCTCCAAAAAAGATGGGAGGAAATCTCTTCGCGCGCCACGACCTTCCCCGACTGAGGTGAGACGGTCGGTGCTCAGCCGGTTAACCTGCCAATAACCTGGTCGGAGCTAGCCTCCACGACATGAGCCCATGCTTCGGCAGTGGCGGCATCGCACGCCGGGCATCCCACCTCGCGATGTGGGCGGCGATCCTGCTGCTCCTGCTGGCGGCCGGCGAACTCGGCGAGCCCGCCCTGCCCTCCCCGCACATGCTGATACCCCTGCTGATCGGGCTGGTCGTGGCCGTGACCGGGCTGGTGCGCGAGCACCCGCCCGCCTCGCTCAACCGGGCCTCGCAGGCGCTGCTCGGCGTGCTCATGGGCACCTACCTGAACGTCCCCGCGCTGGGTCACGTGGCGGGGTCGATCGCGCCCTTCGTGGTGGCGACCCTGATGACGCTGCTCATCTGCCAGGGCGCGGCGTGGGCGATGACCCGGTTCGGCGGGGTCGACCGGGCCACGGCCACGCTCGGCATGATCGCCGGAGGGTCGGCCGCCGCCGTCGCGTCCGCAGAGGACCTCGACGCCGACGGCCGCCAGGTGGCCTTCATGCAGTATCTGCGGCTGGGCTTCGTGGTGGCCAGCGCGCCGCTGCTGCTGAGCCTGATCCTGCCACCACCGGCAGGGGGCGGCGGCGGGCCGGGCGCCGAGAGCCCGTGGCACGTGGTCGCGGGGACCGACCAGGTGAGGGGCCTGGCCGTGCTCGGGGCCGTCGCCGTGCTCGGTGTGCTGGTGGGCCGCCTCCTGAGGCTGCCCAGCGCGGCCCTGATGGGGCCGATGCTGGTGTCCGCCGCCGTTACCGTGACCGGTGTCGCGAGCGGGTTCGCCCCGCACGGGGTGCTCCGCGGGCTGCTGTTCACCATGATCGGTCTCGACGTGGGTCTCCGCTTCTCCCGCCGGGCCGTACGGAGCCTGCGCCGGATCCTGCCCGCCGCGCTCGCCTGCACGCTGGCCGTCAGCGCCACCTGCGGTGCGCTGGCCTGGGGGCTGTCCGCCCTCACCCGGATCCCGTTCGGCGACGCCTATCTCGCCACCACCCCCGGCGGGATCAACGCGGTTCTGGCGACCGCCTCGTCGACGCACGCGAACCTGCCGCTGATCTCCAGCGTGCAGAGCCTGCGGTTGTTCGAGATGGCCTTCCTGGCCCCGGTGCTGCTCCGCGCGACCTTCAGGGAGCGCCGCACCGAGGGCTCCGAGCGTGCCCGGGGCTCCGGGAGTAGGGCGCGTATCTGCGGGTAGCGGCGTTCTCGACCGACTGGTGGGGGTGCGATGGAGCAGTGGACCCGGCGTGAGGACCGGCGGCTCCTCACCGGTCACGGCCGTTACGTCGCCGACCTGGAGGTCCCCGGCTGCCTGGACGCGGCCTTCGTCAGGAGCGGCGTCGCCCACGGCATCGTGCGGGAGGTGGACTGCGCGGCCGCCCGGGAGGTGCCCGGCGTGGTCGGGGCCTGGTCGGCGGCGGATCTGTCCGGGCTGCCCGCCTGCGCGCACGCCGCCGCGCGGCTGCGGGATCTGCCGCCGGTGCCGCGCACCCTGCTCGCGAGGTTGTCCAGCGAAGAGGCGGTCGCCGGACGAGAATGGCCGGCGCTGGCGAAGGACCGTGTGCGGTACGCGGGGGAGGCCGTCGCGGTCGTCGTGGCAGCGGACCGCTACCGGGCCGAGGACGGGGCCGCCGAGGTCACCGTACGGATCGATCCGCTCCCCGCCGTGGTCACGCCCGCTCAGGCGGCCGACGACTCGGTCACCCTGTTCGACGGGCTCAGCAACACCGCGTTCACGGGCGAGGCGGGGGAGCCGATCGAGGAGACGGTGTGGCAGGAGGCGGACGCCGTGGTCGAGGCCCGCTACCGTCAGCAACTCCTGATGCCCGCGCCGATGGAGTGCCGGACCATCCTCGCCGTCCCGGAGGAGGACGGACGGCTGAGCGTGTGGTCGGGGCACCAGATGCCCTACCGGCTGCGGCGTGAGCTGGCGGCGCTGCTGGATCTGCCGGTGGACCGGATCCGCGTGGTGGTGCCCGACACCGGAGGCGCGTTCGGGTCCAAGAGCGCCACGTTCCCGGAGTTCGTCACGGTGGCCTACCTGGCGCTCACCCTCGGCCGGCCCGTCCGCTGGATCGAGGACCGCATGGAGTCGATGACGGCCGCCACCCGAGGGCGCGGCCAGGACCAGCGGATCCGGCTCGCCGCCGACGCCGACGGGCGCCTGCTCGCCTACGAGCTGCGGATCGACGCCGACGTGGGGGCCTACCCGCATCTCGGGGTCGGCCTGCCCATGCAGACCGCCTGGATGGCCACCGGCCCGTACACCACGCCGCGCGTCCACGCCACCGTACGTTCGGTGCTGACCAACACGATGGTGACCTACCCGTATCGCGGCGCCGGCCGGCCGGAGGCGACGATCGCGCTGGAGCGGTCGATGGACCTGCTGGCCCGCAGGCTCGGCCTCGACCCGGCGGAGCTGCGGCGGCGCAACCTCATCCCGGCAGGGAGCTTCCCGTACCGGACGCCCACCGGCCGGTGCTACGACAGCGGCGACTACGCGACCGCCCTCGACCTGGCCCTGACGACCATCGGTTACGACACGTGGCGGGAGGAGCAGGGACGCCGCAGAGCGGACCCCGACGCGCTGCCGCTCGGCATCGGCCTGTCCTGCTACGTGGAACGCTCGGGCGGGGAGCCGGGCGGGCTGCACGACTTCGCCGGTCTCGAAGCCCACGAGGACGGCACGATCACCGCCCGCTGCGGCGCCGCGCCCAGCGGACAGAGCCACGAGACGACCTTCCCCGCGCTCGTCGCCCGCACCCTCGGCGTCGAGGAGGCCCGCGTACACCTGGTCGAGGGCGACACCGACGCGCAGCCCGACGGCCTGGGCTCGTTCGCCAGCCGTTCCGCGCAGGTGGACGGGGCCGCCCTGCACCACGCCTGCGCGCTGCTCATCGGGCTGGCGCGCGAGCGGGCGGCGGAGCTGTGGCGGACGCCGGTGGAGGAGGTGGAGTGGTCCGACGGCACGCTCCGCCTCGCCAGGGACGGCTCGTCCGCCATGGAGCTGGCCGAACTGGTCAAGGGCACCGGGCCGCTGCGGGTCGACGACCGGTTCGAGTCGGGCATGGGCTTCCCGTTCGGCGCGCACGCCGCCGTGGTCGAGGTCGATCCGGAGCTGGGCGCCGTTCGCGTGTTGCGACTGGTGGCGGTGGACGACTGCGGGATCGCGCTCGACCCGGCCGTGGTGCGCGGGCAGGCGTTCGGCTCGGCCGTCCAGGGCATCGGCCAGGCCCTGTACGAGGGCATCCCGTACGGCGACGACGGCGTTCCCCTGCTGGCCGACGGCCTGCTCGACTATCTCCTGCCGACGGCCGCCGAGATCCCGCCCATCGAGGTCAAGGAGACCCGCACACCGAGCCCCGTCACCCCGCTGGGAGCCAAGGGCGCAGGCGAGTCGGGCTGCATCGGCACCCCCGCGGCGATCGTCAACGCCGTGGCCGACGCGCTCCAACCGGCCGACCCCGACCTGCTGCAGATGCCGCTCACCCCGGACGTCGTCTGGCGCGCGGCCCGCGCCCAGGAACACGGCGCCCAGGAACACGGCGCATCGAAAGCGGAGGAGGCCCGGTGAAACCCGCGGCCTTCGACTACGTCGCACCGCGTACGCTGCCCGAGACCCTGGAAGCCCTCGCCGACACCGAGCGCGACGTCCGCGTCCTCGCCGGCGGGCAGAGCCTGATCCTGGAGATGCACCTGCACCGCATTCGCCCCGATCTGGTGGTCGACATCAACGGCGTGGCCGGGCTCGACCGCCTGAGCCTGGACGACGGCACCGTAACCGTCGGCGCCCTGGTCCGCCACGGCTTCTTCGACTCCCCGCAGGCCGTCCCCGGCCCGCTCGGCCGGCTGTGCTCGCTGGCCGCCGGGAACATCGCCCACCCGCCGATCCGCGCCCGCGGCACGATGGCGGGCAGTCTGGCCTGGGCTCACCCGGCGTCGGAGTGGTGCGGCGTCGCCCTCGCGCTCGACGCGGCCGTGGAGGTGCGCAGCGCCGGCGGCACCCGGGAGATCGCGGCCCGTGACTACTTCCGCGGCCCGCTCCGGACCGCACGCGCCCGGGACGAGCTGATCACCTCCGTACGGCTCCCGCTGCTGAGCGACGACACCGGGGTCGGCTTCGTCGAGCACCGCCGTACGCACTTCTGCTTCGCCCAGGTAGCCGTGGCCGCCGCGCTGACCATGCGCGACGGGGTGATCGAGGAGGCCAGGATCGGGCTGGTCAACTGCGCCGACCGGCCGGTACGGGCGCACGCCGCCGAACAGGCGCTGGTCGGCGTCGAGCCGGGCTCGACCGGCACCGGCCTCCGCCTGCCCGACGGCCACCCGTTCGCCCGCGCGGGGCGGATCGCCGCGGAGCAGGACGCCGCGCCCCTGCCGGAGCCGTACGCCGACCTGGAGTACCGGCGCAACGCCATCGCCGTGCTGGTCGGCAGGACACTCCGGCAGGCGCTGGCGGACCACCGGGAGCACAACGGGGCCACGGGAGAACACCCATGAAGATCATCCTCACCGTGAACGGCGAACGGCACGCACTCGACGTGGAGCCCCGGCGCGTCCTCGCCGACGTCCTGCGGGAGGACTGCCGGCTCACCGGCACGCACCTCGGCTGCGAGCAGGGCGTCTGCGGCTCCTGCACGGTGCTGGTGGACGGCGAGGCCGTCCGCGCATGCCTCATGCTGGCCGTCCAGTGCGACGGCAGGTCGGTACGCACCGTCGAGGGCCTGTCCGCGCCCGACGGCGAGCCGCATCCGCTCCAGCGGGCCTTCTCCGCTGAGCACGCCCTGCAGTGCGGTTTCTGCACCGCGGGTTTCCTGATGGTGGCGGTGGGCGCCCTGGAGGCCGACCCCACGATCGCCGACGACCCGGAACGCATGGACGGTCTGGTCGAGTCCAACCTCTGCCGGTGCACCGGCTACGAACCCATCCGCCGCGCGATCATGCGCGCCGCCGCGGAGTACGCCTCACACGCCCGGCTGTGAACCCCCGGCCCTGCCCAAGCGGCCTGCTTACGCACTCCGGCCCGCGAGCTACCCGTGGTGGCACCCGCATGCCGTCTGAGCTGGCTGAACACGTTCATGCCCGGGCCGGAGAAGGGCCCAGAATCTTGGGGATTATCCTCTGAATCGGCACAGATTGGGTGGGGAGCTGCGCATCACTAAGTGTGTGTTCCACCTTTCTGTCAAATTTCCCGACATAGCGGTTGTAAGATCTGCGGAATACTGCATACTGCATACATGTCAAATAAGATCTTGAGTCGCCGGGTCATGTTAGGCGCCACCGGGCTGGCGGTCGGAGGGCTGCTCTTAGGCGGCGGGTCGGCACATGGCCTGACGCGGGTCCGCCGGGCCGCCACCCCCGACGAAGCCTGGGCCAAGCTCAGGGAGGGCAACCGGCGCTGGGCCGCCGACGCCGCGATCCACCCCCATCAGGACCTCGCCCGGCGGGCCGAGGTCGCGCAGAAGCAGGAGCCGTACGCGGTGATCGTCTCCTGCATCGACTCCCGCGTGGGTCCGGAGATCGTCTTCGACGCGGGGCTCGGTGACGTGTTCAGCGTGCGGAGCGCCGCCCAGACGATCGACCCGCTCGTGTCGGGAGCCGTCCAGTACGGGCCGGTCGAGCTGGCCACCCCCTTGATCGTGGTCCTCGGTCACCAGCGCTGCGGGGCCGTCACCGCCGCCGCGGAGGCACTGAGCGAGGGCACCACGCTTCCCGGCGATCTCCAGCGCATCGTGGAGGCTCTGCGTCCCGCCTACAAGAGCGCCCACGGCGACGTCGACAAGATGATCAGGATCAACACCACGCAGACCGTGGCCAAGCTGAAGGACGACAAGCTGCTCGCCCCTCGCATCGCCCGCGGCCAGCTCAAGATCGTGGGTGCCTACTACTCCCTCGACACCGGGCAGGTCACCCGCCTGGTCTGACAGCACTGGTCTGACGGCGCCAATGACAGCGCCAATCTGACACAGGCTATTCGCGGCGGGCGGCTTCACCGTCGCCCGCCAGCCCGGCCCGTCCACGGAAGCGCCGGGCGTCAGGACGACGTGCCCCGGTAGCCGGGCCTGGCCATTGTCGACCGGGGCAGCGGCCCGCGGCGCTGCTACGCGCCGGTGATCAGGCGTCGTTCCAGTTCGATGATGGGCATGAGGTTCTGCAGGTCGTAGTTGCACAGGACGATGGCCGCCCAGTCCATGTCGATGTAGAAGGACCAGCTCGTCGAGATGCCGCCCGCGCCGCCTCCGTGCGTGATGAGGCGCTGGTTGTTGTAGATGGGGGCGACCGGTCCGTACGCCTGGAAGCTCTCGCCGCGTACCAGGCTGCCGGAGGTGTCCTCCTTCAGGGGCTTGGCGGAGATCTTCCCGTTCACGAACAGCTCCGTGTAGGGCCGCGCGGTGAGCTTGCCTGCCTGCAGCGCGAGCGCGAAGCGGACCAGGTCGGGGGCGGTGGCGAAGCCGTTGCCGCCGCCGGTTCCCATCCAGCCGCGCGCCGAGTTGCTGCCCTGACCGGCCTCGCCGTAGACGGAGCCCTTGTCGAGGTTGCGGACGGCGTCCACGCGCGTGCCGTCCGCCTGGTACATGTACGGATGCGCGAGGCGCTCGTCGGTCAGCCACTGGCGGCGGTTGTAGTAGCCCGAGCTCTTCATGCCGGACGGAAGGAAGATGTTCTGGCGGACGTAGTCCTGGAACGACATGCCCGAGACCTTCGCTACGAGCTCACCGAGCAGGATGTAGCCCATGCTGCTGTACGCCTTCCTGGCGCCCGGGGTGAACTCCAGCTCGAACGTCTTCAGGTTCGTCCAGAACTCCGCCATCTGCTCCTCGTAGGAGTCGTGCACCTTCTCCGACGGCGGCTTCTCACCCGGCCGCCGGGCGTCGCCCAGCCCGCTGGTGTGCGTGAGGAGATGGTGCACGGTGATCTGCTGGGCCATCGGCGCAGGCAGGCCGTCGATGTACTTGCTCACCAGGTCGTAGAACTTGAGCTTGCCCCGCTGCACGAGCTGCACCACGGCCAGGCCGGTGAACGGCTTGGAGGCCGAGGCCAGGGGGTAGATGGTGTCGATCTTGTTCTGGACCTTCTTCTCCTTGTCCGCCCAGCCGTAGGCACGGGCCAGCACCTGACGCCCGCGGTGCGCGATCAGCACGGTGCCGGAGAACTCGTCCTTGTCCGCCAGCGCCTTGATGTGCCGGTCGAGCTCGCCTCCGGGACGCAGGTCCTTCGGGATCGCGCCGGTGCCGGACGTGGCGTTCGTGTCCGCCGCGGCGGTCCCCGACGCGGCCATGAGCCCACCGGCGGCCAGCGGGACCGCGCCCAGGAAACCGAGTGCGGAACGGCGTGAAGGGGTGTGCTCAGAGGAGGAATGCTGCATTGCCATGGGAATCCTTTCGCGAAAAGCGACCGGCGAGGGATTCAAGCAGGCGGCCCGTTTCCTCAGCGTTTCCATCCGCACACCCGGCGTCGTGCTCCGTCGAACGCGAAGATCCCCTCCGGCCCGCCGCCGTGAGCAGCGGGCGGGCCTGAGGGGATCAGGGCGCGGCGGTCACCCGGTCAGGCGCCGAGCGCGGTCACCCGGTCGAGCGCGGGCGGCGCGATCGTCTCGTTGGCCTGGAGGTAGGCGCGGAACGCCTCGTAGTCGCGCGAGTTGCGCACCGCGTCGGTGAACCCGGTCAGGGCGCTGAACCCGTCGGCCCCGATCAGCGTGTACGCGAGCGCGGCCACCCGGTAGGTCCGCCCGGTGTCCAGCGGGGCGCCGCCGATCTGCACGTTCGCGGGGTGGACCCGGTCGCCGACCTGCCGCGAGGCGTCGAAGGAGTAGCGGACGCCGGACGAGACGGCCAGCGGGCTGAACCGTACCGTGCCGTCGGCCTGCGTCTGCCACTGCTGCTCCAGCGCCTGTTCGAGCTGCCGGCCGGTGAGGGAGACGGTGAGCACCGGGTTGGCGTAGCCGTAGGCGGCCCATGCCTCCCCGAACAGGACGGTTCCGTCGGCGTCCGCCGCGTTCGTCCCCTTGGCGAAGCGCAGGTCGCCGCGCAGGCTGTTGGAGCCCTTCACCGGTGCCGTGGCCACGAGCGCCAGGTCGACGGGGCCGCGGTCGGCCCGTACGGCGTCGGCGTACTCCGCGTCGGCGAGGAGGTTGCCCAGCGTGCTCTCGCCGTCGGCGGCGCGGGTCCGGGTGATGTCACCGGTGATCTGGCCGACCGGACGCGCGTACGTCTGCGCGGCCCGGCCCTGCCAGTAGTCGACCAGCCGCACCATCGCGGGGTCGGGGGTGACGTCCCGGGTGACCGGGTGGTTCACCGAGGTGGTGGCGGAGCGGATGACGTCGCCCGTCCTCGGGTCGAGCTGGAGGTTCAGCTCGTTGATCAGACGCCCGTGGTTGGCCGCCTCCACCACCGGACGGGGGTTGCCGGCCGGGTCCGGGATCATGCAGTTGTTGAACAGCGCGTGCCAGTGGCCGGTGATGATCGCGTCGATGTCGGGGGACGCCTGCCTGGCGAAGTCGAACACCGGCCCCGAGGGGTTGCCGCACCGGTCGTAAACGTCTCCCGCGGACCCGCCCTCGTGCACGTTGGCCACGATGGCCTCGACACCCCTGCGCTTCAGCTCCGCCGCGTACTTGTTCGCGGTCTCCACCAGCGGCAGGTTGTCCAGCTCCGGCTGGTACGACGTGGACCCGGTGACCGTGGTCGGGGTGGTCAGGTTGATGAACCCGATCCGGACGCTCTTGCCGCCGGACACCTTCACCCGCTTGATGACGTACGGGTCGAAGATCGGCTTGGTGGAGCCCTTGCGGGTGATGTTGGCGGAGGAGAACGGGTAGTCCGCGCCGCTGAAGCGGCGGCCGGTGGAGTCGGTGAAGCAACTGTCCACGTCGACCTCGCCGAAGCAGCGGCCCTTGCCCATGCGGTCGCGCAGGAACTCCAAGGACCGGTCGAGCTCGTGGTTGCCGATCGCGGAGAACTCCACGCCGATCGCGTTGAGGAACTCGATGGTGGGCTCGTCCTGGTGGTAGGCCACCTCGGTGGGCCAGCCGCTGAAGTCGTCGCCGGTGGTGAAGGTGATCGAGTTCTGGTGGCCCTGCCGCAGGTTCTTCAGATGGGCGGCGATGTACGGGGCGCCTCCGACCACGATGGTCTTGCCCTCGGCGTCCTTCACCGTTCCGTTCGCGGTGTCGTTCATCGGCGTCAGGTAGCCGTGGAAGTCGGTGATGGACAGGAGCTGGACGTCCACGGGGCGCTGCGCGGCCGTGGCGGTGCCGGGCTGCAGGACTGTGATCGCCGACACGGCCAGGGCGGCCGAGACCGTCGCCCAGCGCCGGATGCTGCTGTACTGCATGGGTACCTTCACTTGCGTTCGCTTGTTGGCTGCGGCATTCGACCACCAGCAGGTGACGGCAGGCGGGCCGTTGATCGCCAGGAAGGTGAAGATCGGGAGAAGCCGGTCAATGACCGCCAAAGCGGACTAAGGTGACCGACTCCCTGTGGAGCGGCGTTCCTGCTTCATCGCGAACAAAAGCATCCAGGCGGGCGTCCAACTCTCCATGATCAGCGTGACACTCTCCCTGGTGCTTGCCCTGTCTCCCGCGACCGCGAGCGAGATCCCGAAGAACTTCCTGCTCACCGAGCCCGAGGCCCGACAGCGCCTGACCTCCGAGGAGGCGGCGGAAATGGGCTACGAGATCAGCGACAAGCTCACCAAGCCTCTTGAGCTGAACCCGTGCGTGCACCGCAAGGCCGTCGACCGCGGCCGGGCGGCGGCCCGTACGATCACCCGCTGGACCAGCGCCCCCAGCGGCTCCTCAGAACAGCTCGTCCTCTACAAGAACGCCCGCGCCGCCCACACGGCGTTCACCAGCCTGCTCGCCGAGGCCAAGAAGTGCGCGCGCAAGAGCGACCCCGCCTCGCCCAACCTGAAGATCCAGTGGCGGACGAGCAAGGCCAAGGTGGGGGACGAGGCCATCGGCATGGGCTTCCAGACCAAGCAGGACGGCGACGTGAACCAGACGATCACCGGCCTCGTCGCGCGCAAGGGCAGCGCGTTGATGATCTACACGACCACCGAGGGAGAATGGCGGCCCGGCGGGCTGACCAAGGACGCCAAGAAGATGGCCGCCAAGGTGTGCAAGCTGCGCGGCGTCTGCTGAACAGCCGGGTGACAGGTGTCGTCTACGCCAGGTGCTCGCGGGCGAGCCGGTCGAGCACCTCGCGCAGATCGAGCTCGCGGGCCAGGTCCAGTACGGCCCTGGCCATCACCGACTCCGGGCCCGTGCCGGTCATGACGAGCCCGACCAGGGGCTCGCGGGCCGCACGTTCCAGGCGGACCACCCGCATGCCCTCGGGCACGCCGAACATGTGCAGCCACGCGTGTGAGATCACGCTCGACCATCGATGCGTCGCCACGTGCGCGAACAGGGCGGAGACGGTGTCGGTCTCGATCGCCGGGACGGCCACCGCCCCGGCCGCGCGGAAGTTGGCGTCCAGGATGCGGCGGTTGCGCATCTCGGGGGTGAGCAGGCACAGCGGCAGCGCGGCGACCTCCGCCCAGCGCGCCACCGGCCGCTCGGCCAACTCCCCGTCGGACGGGGTGAGCAGCAGGTAGCGCTCGTCGTACAGCGGGCTGGTGCGCACGTCGCCCAGCTCCTGCTCGTCGTCGATGTACGTCATCGCCATGTCGATCTCGAAGTCGGCCAGCCGCCGCTTGATCTCCCTCGACGACAACGACGTCAGCACCACCCGTACGTGCGGATACCGCTCGCAGAAGGGCGTGGTCAGCAGCGGCGCGGCGGTCAGCGCGGTGGGAATCGCCCCCATGCGCAGCGTGCCCGACAGGCCCTCGCGCATCCTGGACAGGTCCTGACGCAGCGCGTCGGCGTCGGCGAGGATGCGGTGCGCCCACAGCACCACCCGCTCACCCTCCGGCGTCAACCCGGCGAAACGCTGCCCACGCCGCACCAGGGGCACGTCCAGCTCCCGCTCCAGCTTGCGGATCGCCGCCGACAGCGACGGCTGGGAGACATGGCAGGCCGCGGCGGCACGGGCGAAATGCCGTTCCCGGGCCAGAGCGACGAGGTACTCCAACTGACGCAACACCACGTCACAGAATGCCCGTTACGCACCCACTCCGTCCATCCCTGTCGCAGCAGGACGCGCCAGGCAGCGGAGGGTGGCGGGCGGAGAACGTACGGTGAAGCGCCCATGAATATCTTGATCATTCCCAAGGACTCTCGGCCGCCTCTGCTTGGATCGCCTCAAGCCGAAAACAGCAGAAAATTGCCTCTATGAGGGGGAGTGGCGCGTATGGCAGCGGCGGAGCCGCCTGACTTCGTCGATCAGTTCACCGCTCTGCGGGAGACGGCGGTGGCGGCGAACGGCCTGGTCGAGGTGGCGGTAGACGGCACCGGCGACCTGGTCGGGCTGAACCTCGACCCGAGGGCGATGCGGCTGTCCTCGGACGAGTTGGCGGCGGCGATCAGAGAGGCGTTCGGGAAGGCTCGCGCCGCCGCGCAGGAACGGGCCATGCGGGCCATCCCCGAGGCCCTGCGCCAGGAGACACCCGAGTTGACCGCCCTGCTCCAGGACGTCAAGTCCGATGCCCACGCCCGCATGGACGACATCCTCGTGGTCGCGAACGAGCTGACCGCGAGGCTCGACCGGCTGATGCAGCCGCGGTCGTGACCGGGCGGCCGGACGGGAATGGCGAAACACAGGAAATGGACGGAGTAAGGGTTCCACGATGAGCGCCACGGACAGGGAACTGCGGACCGTCTACGGCACCCGGCTGGATTCGGCCGGCCGATTGTCGGAGGCCGCCGACAATCTCGAACGCGCCCTCCAAGCCTCTCTCCACCGCGCTCTCAAAGCGGGCGCCGGCGAGCGCGACGACCTCAGCGAAGAGTTCGACGCGGAGTTCGCCGAGCTGCCCGGCCTGGCGCGGGACGCGTACGCCGCCACGGCCAGGCTCCTGCGCGAACGCTCGGACAAGCTCGGTCTGTCCGAGCAGACCTACGTGAGCGCCGAAGAGGCCAACCTGCAGTCCACCAGCCGCCGCGTCACCAGCGGGGAGGAGCGATGAGCTGGGAGTTCCCCGCCTCGCTGGAGTGGGTGCGCAGCCTCGTCGGGTCCGAGGCCGACTGGCCGGGCGACGAGATGACCCGCCTGGACGGGGCAGGCGGGTGGATGGACCAGGCCGCCGCGGGACAGGGCGCCCAGTCGCAGGCGGGGGCGGCTGTCGACGGTGTGCTGGCGTCCGGCAACACCGGCGAGGAGGTCAACGTCTTCCGGGACACCTATGGCCCCACCGAAGAGCGGATGAACGACGGCGCGGGGGCCAGCCTCCTGGCCGGCGGTGCGACGACCGTCCACGTGGTGTTCAAGGTCATGTGGAAGTGGATCGTCCTCATCGCCCTCATCGTGTTGCTGATCGACCTCATCCGCCTCATCCGCGCCTACGCCGTGAACCCGGGGCTGGGCGTGGCGCTCAGCAGGATGCGCGTCTTGGCGACGCGCCAGGGGCTCAGGAAGGCCAGGAACCAGGTCAAGAAGGCCATCTCCGGCGGAGCGGTCCACCCGCTCCAGACCGCGAAGGCGATTCTGCGGGCGCAGGCGGACTATCTGCTCAACGGGGTTCACAGGGTGCTCGGTGTGTTCGCGACGGGGCCGCTGACGATCCTCGATGCGACCGGGACCGAACGCCTCGACGCCTTCGACGACAACCCGAACGCGCAGAGGGACGCCGAGCGCGTGCTGGAGCAGACCCCCGAGGGCCGGGCGGCGCTCGCCTTCGCCAGGGAACACGGGATCACCACTCTCTGGCAGAGCGGCCCCGACAAGCGCTACATCAGCGCGTCCTCCTACAACCCGACCTACAACGTCATCCAGATCGGCGGAGCCGGCATCTCCAGACCCGAGGCTCTCGCGGCGGAGTTCGTCCGCCAGGTCCAGATCGCCGAGGACAGGTGGGACACGCAGTCGGCGTCCGGCTGGTTCTCGGCACGCGACAGCGAGGAGAAGGCGGCCAACGAGGCCGCCTATCGGATGGGCAGCCAACTCGGCTACGAGGAGGACGCCCGCAACGTCTATCTCCGGAACAACGACAACCCCGACGCGAACTACGGCGCCGATCGGTTGAAGTACACGAGGGAGTGGTACGAGGAGGACCAGCCGCGGACGAACCTCCTCGACTGGGCGCCGAGGACGCTCGACGGACTGTTCAACGGCGGTCCACTCGACCTGAAGCCCTGACCCCCTCGGCCGGTCGGCCGGACGTAGTGGTGATTTGTCCCCTGGTGTACGTCTCCACGGGCTCCGGCTTCCGCAACCCGGGGCGGCTCATCGTCGCGGGCATCGGCGTCTCGGCGATCGCGGTGGTCTTCATCCAGTACGTCGTGTTCGCCGTCGAGCGTGACAAGGCGACCGTGCTGACCGCGTACGTCAACGGCAGCCTGTCGGCCCGCTCCTGGGAGCACGCCGTGACCATCTGGATCGTCCTGTCGGCGGGGCCGTGGCGGTGGCCGGGCCGATCGCGTTCATCGCCCTGACCGCGCCGCAGATCGCCCGCCGCCTGACCCGCGGCACCGGCCCGCACCTGATGCTCTCCACGCTGACCGGCGCGCTGCTGCTGCTGCTGGACGAGCCGACGACGTTCCTCGACATCGCCCACCAGTACGACCTGCTGGAGCTCTGCCACGAGCTGCACCGCGAGGGCAGGACGATCGTGGCCGTGCTGCACGACCTCAACCAGGCCGCCCGCTTCGCGATGGTCATCCCGCACTGATCACACGGGCGATTCACCGTCGGGCAGGCGCTTGCGCGGTAATGCATGTGAGCCCTTCGTCCAAGTACAGGGTGTAAGAACTGAACGACGAAGGGAGCTGGGCCGTGCGGCTCAGACAGGCGGTCCCTACGGGCCCGCTAGCGGGGCCGGAGGCTTTCGAGGCCTTCTACCTGAGACATTACGACGCGGTGACGCGATTCCTCGCCCGGCGGGTCATCGACCCGCACGCGGTGGCGGATCTGACGGCGGAAGTGTTTCTGGCGGCGCTCCACTCACGCGACACCTACCGGCCGGGGCGGGGCAGCGAAACCGGTTGGCTGTACGGAGTGGCGCGCAATGTGCTGGCAGCCGAACGGCGGCGCAACGAGCGTGAGGCCCGCGCCATGGAGCGGGCCGCCGGCCACCGGGTTCTGGACAGCGACGACGTGGCCGAGCTGACCGACCGCATCGACGCCGAGGAGCCGGCCCGGCGGGCGCTGACGGCCATAGCCCACCTGCCCGAGGGCGAAAGCGCTCTGCTCGAACTGGTGGCGATCGACCAGTTGACGGTGGCCGAGGCGGCCGAGGCACTCGGCATCAAAGTGGGGACGGCCAGGGTCCGGCTCCACCGCGCCCGCCGAGCGTTACGGAACGTTCCCGGCGTGGCGACGGCTCTAGTTACGGAAGGACTGGGATGACGATGACGTTCAAGGACAAGCTGCTCGAAGAGCTGCGTGCTGAGGCCGCCAAGGTCACATGGGAACCCGTACCGACTCGCCGATCCCGCCGGCCCCTGCTGGCGGGAGCGGGGCTGGTCGTCGCGGCGGCCGCCGCGGCGGTGGTGGTGACCGCGACGCCGCTGCTGCCCAGTACCCCGGCGTTCGCGGTCGAGAAGAATCCCGACGGCACGGTCACCGTACGGATCCACGAGCTGATCAAGTCGGAGGAACTGGAGAGCAAGCTGGCCGAGGCGGGCATCCAGGCCGTGATCGACTACCTCCCCGATGGCCAGACCTGTCAGCTCGACCGAGGCGAAACCGTCCCCGCACCCGTGGACCCGCTGCAGGACACCGGGGAGTACGGGACGTTCCTGATCGACCCGAAGAGCCTGGAGCCGGATGAGACGCTCGTCGTCGTGATGCACTTCAACCAGAACGATCCGAGCAAGGGCTTCGGCGGAAGCACCGGAATCATCCGGGGACCGGTGACACCGTGTGTACCGACCCCGATGGACCACGAACGCAGGCCGGATGGCGGAGGGCCCGTGTCGTAGCCCCAACCGCGACCGGCAGACGAAGCCTGACCTGTTCGCTTGACAACGAGAAGGATGCGCTGACCATCCGTCGCTAGCCATTGCATAGGAAGCTTTCCTATTTAATACTGCGATCAATGCAGCGTATCGCCGGTGCGCATTGCCCCAACATGCCGCTGGTGCGCGGGACGCCACGCCCAGCCGACTCGGCAACTCACCCGTCCGGAGGTTCCCGTGACTCGTCGTGTCCTCGCCCTCCTCGCCACCGTGCTCTCCTGTCTCGGAGCGTTCTCCATCTCGGCCGCGCCCGCGCAGGCGGCGATCGTGGAGGTGGTCTACAGCCCGCTCTCCCTCGGTGACTACTGCGCCGCCAACGTCAACTCCACCTCCACCATCGGCTTCTACAACGGCAGCCTGGGCTGCTACCGCTGGGGTACCGGCGGCAGCCTGACCTACATCGGCAGCGGCAGCGCCTCGGCCGCGTGCGTGTACTTCAACCCCACCTACACCTACGTCGGCTACGCCCAGGGCGTCAGCCAGGCGCTGGTCTGCAGGTACTCGGTCTGACCCGGGTCCGGCGCCGTCCCTTCCCCGGGGCGGCGCCGGGTTCTTCTCGTCGCGGACAACGCCTACCGACGCGACAGCTCACTTCTTATGTCACCAGAACGTACCTAAACCGGCATACCGCTGCCGTCGAGCGGACATCTCGCCGGATCAGGATCGTGCGCGCATCGAAGATCTTCGAAAGGGACCGACATGCTCGCACGAGGTCGCGCCACCGTAGCCTCCTGCCTCTCCCGGAAGTCATGGTTCGTACCGTTCGCCGCCGTGGTCAGCGTGCTCACCGTCGCGCTGACGACGCTGACGGCCGCCGGCCCCGCGTCGGCGAGTGACGCCCGCGTCCGCGTCATGACCTACAACATCCGATACGCCTCCGACACGCCGCCCAACGCCTGGCCGGACCGGCTGCCGGTGATGAAGCGCCTCCTGCGCGAACACCGTCCGGACGTGCTCGGTGTCCAGGAGGCGCTGTGGCGCCAGATGCGGGACATCGAGGGCGCCTTCCCGGAGTACGACTGGATCGGGATGGGCCGGCAGGGCGGCACCCGGGACGAGTTCTCGGCGATCTTCTACCGCAAGGACCGTTTCGAGGTGCTCGACTTCGACCACTTCTGGCTGTCCGACACCCCGAACGTCATCGGGTCGGCCACCTGGGGCAACACCATCACCAGGATGGTGACGTGGGCGAAGTTCCGCGACCGGCGTACCGGCACGGAGTTCTACCACGTGAACACCCACTTCGACCACCAGTCGGAGAACGCCCGGGTGAAGAGCGCCGAACTGGCCCTCCAGCGGGTGCGCGGCTTCGAGGCCGGCCGGCCGGTCATCTTCACCGGCGACTTCAACACGGCCGCCGAGAAGTCGCAGTCGTTCACCATCCTGACCGGCGAGGACGCCTTCGCCGACACGTGGAAGACCGCGCAGCGCCGCGGCCCCGCATACAACACCTTCGGCGCCTGGAAGGCCCCGGTGCCCGACGGTGACCGGATCGACTGGATTCTGTCGCGTGGCAACGTCGAGACGCTCTGGGCGGAGATCGACCCCTTCGAGCAGAACGGCCAGTACCCGTCCGACCACTACCCCGTGATCGCCCACGTGAAGATCGGCGCGTAGGCACCGCCGCTGTGGCACGAGTCTTCTGCGCACCCCTGGCGGGGGCCGAGCCCTCGCCAGGGGTGTCGTCGCTCAGTGTCGTCGCTCAGCCGGAGAAGAGCGCGCTGTGCAGGTCGACGGGGTTGGCGGCGTCGTCGGTGGACACGCCGTACACGGCCGAGAAGGAGTTGCCGACCGAGACGAGGCCGGTGTAGTCACCGAGCAGGCGTCCCGCGCTGGTCAGCGGAACCTTCCTGGTGTCGAACGGTCCCTCGACGTGCTGCTCGCGCCACGACCCGGGCTGCGTGCAGTTGCTCGCGCAGGTGATCGCCCACAGGTCGGTGGGCAGGGTGGCCGGGTCGGGCGTGTTGTTGCGGAAGTCGTAGTACGTGATCGCCACGGTGCCGGACTTGGACGCGGCGATCACCGGCACGGCGGCCGAGCCGGTGGGCGTCTTGTCCACGCGGACCGGGCTGGACCAGGTCTTCCCGCCGTCCGCCGAGCGCGAGTAGGCGACGTGGAAGGTGCCGTCGGCGTCCTGGCTCGGCCAGACGGCGTTGACCACCTGGGAGTCGGGCTGCGCGGCCAGCAGCGGTAGGGCGGCGTTGCGTACCGGGTCACCCGAGTTGTCCGGGTCCGGGATGCGGGGGCCCACCGCCATCGGGGCCGGGACGTTCAGCGTCGGCTGCGACCAGGTGCGGCCGCCGTCGGTCGAGCGGATGACCTGGGTGGAGGCTTCGGTGCTGGTCTCGTGGTGCATGACGATCAGCAGCGTCCCGTCCGGGAGCGTCACCAGTTGGGTGCCGATGACGCCGCTGTTGGTGGGCACGTCGTACACCTTGCTCGTGGTCCACGTACGGCCGTCGTCGGTCGACTTCGCCAGGTAGACCGGCTGGACCCAGTTCTCCGTGGTCTCGGTCGACTGGTTGTCGATGCGGTCCCACACGGCGTAGACCACGCCGGGACGGTAGGGGTCGGCCGTCACCGACGGGCGGTCGTTGAAGAACTGCGGGTTGTCGTCCCGCCCCAGGGTGACCGGCTTGTCCCAGGTCCGGCCACCGTCAGCGGATCGGGACACCAGGATGGCCGTCACGTCACCGGCGCGGGACATCGACAGCGACGCGGCCACCGCCGCGCCCGACGGGGTGACCGTGACCCAGTGGTCGGTCGCGACGTCGTAGTCTCCGCCGTTGGCGGACGAGCCGCCGTTGCACCGGGAGAAGGCGGGCACGTTCTTGGACGGCTTCCAGGTCAGGCCGTAGTCGTCGGACACGGCGACGCCCGTGCCGTTGCTGCCGTACCGGCTCCAGCGGTCCTGCTGGAAAACGGTGACAAGGCGCTGCGGGCGCTTCGGGTCGCGCGCCACCATGGGCAGGACTTCGGTGTTCGGGTTGAGGGTGTAGCCCTCGGCCGGGGGAAGTCCGCAGTCCGGGGACAGCGGGCTGACACCCGAGACCGGCCGGACGATGGCGGATCCGGGGGGCGCGGTGTCGTCCGCGGCGGCGGGTTGCGCCACGGTGCAGGCGAGCAAGATGGCCGCTGGAACTAACAGCGTCTTGGAGCGTCGGATCACGAGCTCTTCCTCATCTTCGTCGTGGTTACGGGACGTCACCGCCTCGCGGAGGGGAGCACAGAATGCCCCAGAAGCCGGCGAACGCCGCAGGGAAGATTACAGCGGCAAGATCAGATCCGCCTGCTCCTTGATCGCAAACACCGCTGAAACTCCGTCCGACCTGCGCTTTCACCGCGCTCGCGACGCTGACGGGCCCTTCGACGAGCCGGCCGGTACGCAGTCAGCGCAAGCCTTCCACGACCCCCGCACCGTCACGCCGGCAGCGCGTAGGCCCCGGCGGCGATGTCCTCGAAGAGCGTCGGGCCCGTCGGCGTCCAGCCGAGCAACTCCTGCGTACGCGCGCTCGACCCGGTGATGTCCGTGCCGAAGAAGCGTCCGATCCAGCCGAAGTGGGCCTCGGCCTCCTCCGGCGCGACCGATACCGTTGGCAGCCCCAGGTGGCCGCCGATGGCGGCGGCGATGTCGCGGGACGGGAGGCCGCCCTCGGCCACCGCGTGCACCCGCGTACCCGCCGGGGCCTTCTCCAGCGCGAGCCGGACCAGCCGCCCGGCGTCGGAACGGTGCACGGCGGCCCAGCGGGTCGAGCCCTCCCCGATGTACCCGGCCGCCCCGCGCTCCTTCGCGATCCTGGTCAGCACCGCGACGAAGCCGTGGTCGCCCATTCCGTGCACGATCGGGAAGCGCAGCGCCACCGGATGCACTCCGCGGCCGGCGTACTCCAGGGCCAGGGTCTCGCTGCCGCCGCGCATCGAGTCGGCGCCGTGGTGCGGCGACGGGTCGTCCTCGGTCATCGGCCGCCCGGTAATGCCCGAGGCCAGCCCGGACGCGAGCAGGAAGGGCCGGCCGCTCCCCTCGACGGCGTCGAGCATCCGCTGGACGGCGGCCCGCTCGCTGCGGCCCGCGCCGGCGTAGTCGGAGAAGTCGTGCTTGAAGGCGAGATGAACGACGGCCTCGGCGGCGGCCACGGCCGCGGCCAGGCTGTCGAGGTCGTCGAGGTCGCCCCGGTGGGCGACCGCGCCCTTGGCCGCGATGGCGGCGGCCGCCTCGTCGGAACGGGCGAGGCCGACGACCTGGTGGCCGTGGGCGAGGAGTTCGTCGGTGACGGCCGAGCCGATCCAGCCGGAGGCACCGGTGATGAAAACGCGCATGGCGAAGCTACCTTTCAAAGTCATGTCAGTGACTGACATCAACGGTAGCATTGGATGTCAGCCACTGTCATCACTAGAATTCCGGGCATGGGCCGATGGGAGCCGGACGCAAAGGGACGGATGATCCGCGCCGCGATGGAGCTGTTCGCCGAGCGCGGGTTCGACGAGACCACCGCCGGCGACATCGCCGAGCGCGCGGGGGTGACCGAGCGCACCTTCTTCCGGCACTTCGCCGACAAGCGCGAGGTGCTCTTCGACGGCTCCAAGACCATGGAGCGGACGGCCCACGACGCGATCCTGGCCGCACCGGCCGATCATTCACCGCTCGACGCGGCGCTGGCCGGGGTGGTCGCGGGCGCCGGTCCCCTGGAGGACCGCCGCGACCACGCCGTACGCCGCTCCGCCATCGTCGCGGCCAACCCGAGCCTGCGGGAGCGCGAGCTGCTCAAGCTCGCGGCGCTGGCCGGCGCGATGACCGAGGCGCTGCGCGCGCGGGGGGTCGCCGAACTCGACGCCGGCCTCGCCGCGCACAGCGCAGTGGCGGTCTTCCAGGTCGCGTTCGTGCGCTGGGTCTCGGCGGACGAGCCGCCGGCCATCGCCGCCTGCATCGCGGAGGCCGCGGCGGCACTGCGCGCCCTGAAATAGGGCCGCCGGTAGCCGGGTGAGACTTCGGTCAGGCCCCCGGAGGGGCGTTCCAGGGCCGTTGCCCGGCCGGTGAGTGCGGCGCGCCGGGCGCGGACGGCGGCACGGGCGCGGGCCGCCGGGTCAGGAGCAGGACGAATCCGCTGACGGCGGCCGCAATCAGCGCCGCGCCCAGTGGAAGCACCGTGACGAGGTATCCCATCCGCCACGTCAGCATGGTCGTCAGCACTTCGTTGACGAGCGGGCCGAGAATCAGGGACAGGACGCCGAGACCCGCCAGGACCGCGACCACCGCGCTCCGGTGGCGGCCCGCCCGCCGCGCGAACACCACCGTCGCCCCTGCCACGCCACCGGCGCCGAGCCCGCTCAGCACCCGGCCGGCCCCGAAGAGCCCGACGCCGGGGGCCAAAGCGTCCAGCAACACACCGGCGGTCAACAAGGCGATGGCCGTCAGGCCCACCGTCGTCAGGAAGCGTCCGCCGAGGCCGACTCCCAGCGCCCCACCGACCGCCGCGCCGACCACGTACGTGACGAGAACCGTGAGCAGGATGGTCTGGCCGGACAGATGGAGGTTCATCTGCAGCGAGCCCCATGCCCTGGGCCCCAAGGGCATCGTCAGCAGATACAGACCCGTGAGCGCGGCGATCCCCGGGCCGATCAACGCCCAGACCGGTCGTTCCCCGCCCGGCAGAGCGGCGGTTCGTGGTGGTTGACCATCATGCATGGGGATCAGTTTGCATCGGCCTTGACTGTCCCGTCCATCCCGCTGCAAATCGCGGCCTTCCCCGCCGCCGCAGGTAGTGCCGATCTCAGAGGTACGTGAAGCCCGGTCAACCGAGGTAGCGTCCTGGACGGTGTTCAGGAAGTGACGCGAAAACCCGACACGGAGTTCTCGGAGTTCGTACGGCGGCGCGGGAAACATCACCTGCGTACCGCCGTGCTGCTCACGGGTGACTGGCACAGCGCGGAGGACCTGGTCCAGAGCTGCCTGCTGAAGCTCTACCGCGTGTGGCCCAGGCTGGACACCGGCACCGACCCCGACGCCTACCTGCGCAGGATCCTGGTCAACACGCACCGGTCGTGGTGGCAGGTGCGCTGGCGGCGCGAGGTACCGATCGCGAGCGCGCCCGACGTGCCGGACGAACAGGACGATCGCGCGGTGGCGATCGCCCTGCGCGCCGCGCTGCGGCGGCTGCCCGCGCGCCAGCGGCTGGCGCTGGTGCTGCGCTACTTCGAGGACCTGCCGGAAGCGCAGGTCGCCGAGCTGATGGGCTGCTCGGTCGGGAGCGTGAAGACGCACGCGCATCGCGGCATCCGCCGGTTGCGGGAGCTGCTCCCTGACGTCAACGAACTGCCGGCGCCGGCACGTGGGAAACGGTGAGGTGAGACGAATGGACAGAACAGAAGAGCAGATCGTACGCGCGCTGCTGGCACGGGCCAGCGCCGACCTTCCCCCCGAGCCCGACCTCATGGCCAAGGTCACGAGAGGCAGGCGGCCGATCCTCGTCCCGGCCCTGGTCTCGGGCCTGGCCGCGATGGTGGTGGCGGTCACGCTGGTGACCTCGCAGTTCGTCACGGCGCCGTCGGCGCAGGCGGCCGTGGTGGCGGCGGCGGAGCGTACCGCGACCGAGAGCTTCCGCAGCCACGTGGTGACGACGCAGGAGATCCCGGACGGCCGGCCGTATGAACGGGTCGTCGACGGCTTCTTCGACCCGGCCACCCGGTACGGCCACGCCCAGGTGCGCGAGCCGGCCTACGAGATGATCTTCATCGGCGACACGGTCTACCGCCGGCTCCCGGCCGACCTGCCGGAACAGATCCTGGCCGGGATCCCGGAGGGCAAGCAGTGGGTGGCCACCGACAAGGTGGAGGATCGGGGGCCGGTGCACGCCCTGGCCAAGCAGGGCTTCCCGGATCCGGCCGCCGCGTTGCGGCAGCTAGAGGCGGCCGACGAGGTGGTGGAGACGAGCCAGGGGCGCTACACGTTCGAGCTGCCCGTCGCCGAGGAGCTGGGCCAGGCGCTGACGGGCACGGTGGAGGTCGACGACGAGGGCCGCGTACGCAGGCTGGAGATCGTCGCGGGGCCCACGCGTACGACCCTGGAGTTCCGCGACCACGGCGCGCGGGAGCCGGAACGCGCGGCTCCTCCGGAAGCGGAGGTGCAGCGCCTGGGCGAGGCGATCAGGCCCGCGCAGGGGGCGACCGAACCCGCCGCGTCCCCGGCTTGACTCTCACATCGATGTGAGGGATCAGCGTGACCGCCCCCGGGCCGCTCGATCGAGCGGCCCGGATCCCTCTTCGACGCGGGAGAAGATCATGGCTGACGGGGAAGACCCCGTGGTGGCGGTGATCGGGACGAACCCTCGGGGCGCGGCCCTGGCCCGCGCCCTCGCGGCGGCGGGGAAGAACGTCATGGTCTGGGACGCGGCCGGTCCCGAGACCGGGGCGCCGCAGGGCACGTCGTGGGCCGGTTCGGCGCGGGCGGCCGTCGCCACCGCGTCGGTCGTCCTGCTCTGCGTGGACGACTACGGCGCTGTGCGGCGCGTACTCGGCCAGGCCGCGCCGTACGTCGCCGCCCGCGACGTGGTCAACGTGACCTCGGGCACGAGCGCCGAGGCGGAGGAGGTCGCGGCCTGGACACCGCCCTGCCGGAACTCGTCCGTTCCCTCACCGCCCGTGGCATCGACGCAGGTCACGGCAGGGACAGTTTCGCCAGCCTGATCGAGCTGATCCGGGAGCGGGCCCAACCCGGCTGACCGGCCGTGCCCGGCAGGGCTATCGTCCTTCGCCATGACTGAGTCCGCCTATCTGCACACCACCCGCGTGGCCTACGACACCGTCGCCGCCGACTACGCCGAGCTCCTCCGGGACGAGCTCGACACCAAGCCTTTCGACCGCGCCATGCTGGCGGCGTTCGCCGAACTCGTGCGGGCGCCGGGCGCCGGGGAGGTCGCCGACCTCGGCTGCGGCCCCGGCCGCGTCACCGCCCACCTGCGCTCGCTCGGCGTGCCCGCCTTCGGCATCGACCTGTCGCCGGAGATGGTCGCCGTCGCCCGCCGGAGCCATCCGGACCTGCGGTTCGAGGTGGGCTCGATGACCGGTTTGGAGCTGGCGGACGGGGCCGTCGGCGGCGCGGTCGCCTGGTACTCGACCGTGCACACCCCGCCGGAGCTGTTGCCGACGGTGTTCGCCGAGATCCATCGGGTGCTGGCGCCCGGCGGTCATCTGCTGATGGCGTTCAAGGTCGGTGACCAACGGCGCCACCTCGACCGGGGTTACGGTCACGAGCTGTCACTCGACGTCTACTGGAATCCCCCGGAGCAGATCGCCGAGTTGCTGGGCAAGGCCGGGCTCGTCATGGACGCCCAACTGATCCGCGAGCCCGACGAGAGCGAGCGGCCCCGCTCGGGCCGGCAGGCGTTCTTCCTGGCCCACAAGCCCGCCGAGTCCTGACCGCGCGGCCTCTCATACCTCCGCGCGGAGGCCGGGCCCGTGCGTACCCGAAGTACGCGCGGGCCCGGCCGGCAGGGCTACTCGCGGGC